>USBA01000006.1 GCA_900552735.1 uncultured Collinsella sp.
CCCGCCCACCCAACCCCACGCCCCCCTTACTTAGTCGGGGGGTGGGGGGCCTTATATTAGGTGGGGTTCAAATTTGACCTTTTGGCAAACCCCCCCCCATAAAACCCAAAATAACCCACCGCAACGTATTGAGAGGGCTCTTGGCTGTTATGCGAACTAACATTTGTCATGAAATGGCAGGCCATTAGGGGGTTGCTACTCGTAGTTGCGGTAGGGTTGGGGCAGATTCTAACTAGAAATGGTGGTCGCTACCGGTTATTCTCGGCATACTCGGCTCATTCGATTACGGTCGCCACATGAAAGGAACCACTATGGATCTTGCGATGGCACAGCGCCTCGTCGATCGCCGCAAAGCTGCCGGTCTTTCCCAGGAGGCTCTTGCTGCCCAGTTGGGCGTAAGCCGCCAAGCTGTCAGCAAATGGGAACGCAGCGAATCCTCGCCCGATACCGATAACCTTATTGCACTCGCCTCGCTGTATGGCGTGTCACTGGATGAGTTGCTATATGGGGAAGCGGCTAGCGATGTCGACACCTCGGCCGACGATGACGTTGACGCAAATAATTACGACGAGACTGAAGGCACCGAGTCTTCTACCGAGCACGTGGATCCTGACGGCAAGCCACTTGTCGACATTTCCCTTGCACGCGGCATTCACGTTGTCGACCCCAACAAAGGTGAAGAGGTTCATGTTGGTTGGAGCGGCATCCACGTGGCTAACGAGCGCAAGGGTGAAGAGGTCCATGTGGGGCCGGGCGGATTGCATATCGATACGCTAGAGGACGATGGACACAGCGTACATACCAATGCCGACGGCACCGTCACCATCGACGGCGAGACGTTTTCCAGCTGGAAAGAGGCACACGACAAGCTCGACCATCATGGCAAGCATTTCCACACCAAGATCGGTCGCGCATGGAACGAGTTTCCCTTTCCTGCACTTGTCGTCCTCGCCTATCTCGCGCTCGGCATCATCTGCGGCACGTGGGGTATGGGGCTCTTTCTGGTCTTTCTGATTCCCGTCTACGAGGCGATGGGCGACTTTATCGACCGACATCATCTCTCCAAGCTGATCGGCGTCGTCTATGCAACAGCCGCCATTGCCTGGTTCCTCTATATGTGGCTTTGTTTGGCACAGCCCCATCCCGCATGGGTCATCCTCATCACGATTCCCTTCATAGAGGCACTCATGTGCTGGTGCCGAAAGCAATGGAAGCGCCGCAAACAAGCCTAAGCCGTTCCAACCCGTCAACAATGCTTGGCCAACGCCGCTCGCCCCTTCCAAGTTGCGGTGAAATACGGACCGTTGAGGACCTTGGAGCGTCTAACAGTCCCGATTTCACCGCAACTCACGAATGGACAGGGCAATTCCAACACGGGAACTGGCATTTAACTCGCCGCATGCCAAGAAAATGGCCGATTTACTACGATGAACTCGATGAGGCCGACCACACCCATCTTTTTCAAAAATCGGCAAGCTTTCTACCTGCGGTTTTACTTTCACCCTTTTCGGCATGGTCGAAGGCATTCGAATCATCGTAGTAATTAGGCGCATTTTGTAGCAAACGGTTCATTCAGGTTCGAACTCGAAGACCGATGGTCCCCTCATCCACGGCTGTGAGCGAAAATACCAAATAGAATAAAAATCGAATGGCTAAGTCTGTTTGGTGAACGGAGGCAATATGGGCGAGGTAACTGAAAGCGACTGGAAGCTGTTTAAAGAGCTGCTCCCAAAATGGCAAGAAAGCTATATGGAAATGCTCATCGGCCAGTACATCGAGATACTGAACGGTGGCAGTGAAGCGTCCAGTAGATTTTGGGCGTTAGAAGAGCGTATCAATAGGGACAAGCTGTCCTCAGGAGTGCTTGTGAACGATATTCGCCGCAGCACCATGCGTTATGAGTTAGCCAACTTGCTTTCCGATAACGTTATCACGCTCGACGACCTTGACGGTTTCACCGAAGACATTAAGGGCTACGCACGACGTTGCATCGGTCGGCAAGAACGCTGAACGACATGCGCATCCACAGCCGCTGTACTGCATAAACCGCCCCGCCGGATGCATATTTCGGCTGGGTGGTTGCTTTTTGCCCACGGGTACCCCAGGGGGCGGCGTGCAAATTCCGGAGTATTCAGCATCCCGGAGTCCGCGGGCGCGGGAATGGGTGCACAAAACCGCGTTGAAAGCCTTGATTATGGGCCCTCGGCACCTCAAGGATCGCTCATTTTTACAGTATGCGGCTCATGGCGCCTGCTTTTCGCCCAAAATCCAGTATGCAGGCACCCACGGCTGCTGAAAACTCCCAAAAATGCACGCTGCACCCACCCTAGGCACCCGCAGCAAGAAGACGAATAGCCTCGGCCTTCCTAGTTACCGCAGGAGGCCCCAGGGCTTACCTCCCAAATCTTTCCGCAGGACGGAAGGACCCCGCCGCGCGAAGCGCGCAGCGGGGTCCTGACATGTCCGAGGACGATTTGGGAGGTAAGCCCTGGAGCCTCCGATGAGAGCAGTTCCAGCCGAGGCTATTCGTCGCCGAAGCTGATGCCCAGCGCCTTGGCCTCCCGTACCAGGTCACTCTGGGGGTCGACAAACTTGAGCTTGCCGGCGACATCCTCGAGCGGCATGTGGCATATTTTGCCGTCGCGCAGGGCAATCATGTAGCCAAACTCGCCGCGCAGGCAGCCGAGCGCTGCCTCGACGCCGCACTGAGTCGCAAAGATGCGGTCCTGGGCGTCGGGCTGGCCACCGCGCTGCGTGTGGCCGGGGATGGCGACGCGAGTCTCGCGACCGGTCTTGGCCTCGATCTCCTTGGCGATGTCGTACACGATTGACGGGCTCGTGCGCTCGGCGAGCTTCTTCTTGTACTCCTTCTTGGACAGCGCCGCGTCCTCCTTGGAGATAGCGCCCTCGGCGACGGCCACGATGGTAAAGCGGCTGCCGGTCTCCATGCGATGCTCGATGGTCTTGATGACGTTATCCATGTCGTAGGGGATCTCGGGAATCAAGATGACATCTGCGCCGCCCGCGACGCCGGCATACAGCGGGATCCAGCCAACCTTGTGGCCCATGATCTCGATAACGAACACGCGCCCATGGCTCGAGGCGGTGGTGTGAATGTCGTCGATGCACTTGGTAGCGACGTCGATGGCGCTCGTAAAGCCAAACGTCAACTCGGTGCCCCAGGTGTCGTTATCGATGGTCTTGGGCAGGGCGATAACGTTGAGGCCCTCTTCGCGCAGGCGGTTGGCGGTCTTGGTGGAGCCGTTGCCGCCCAGCATAAACAGGCAGTCGAGCTGCAGCTTATGATAGGTGTGGACCATCGCCGGCACCTTCTCGACGCCGTCGGCCTCGGGAGTGTCCAGGCGCTTGAACGGTGTACGGCTCGTGCCCAGGATGGTGCCGCCGCGGGTGAGGATGCCGCTAAAATCGGCGGGAGTCATGACACGGAATCTGCTGTAGATAAGGCCCTGGTAGCCGTCCTCAAAACCATAGATCTCAATAGGCTCTTTGCTATTGGTCATAAGCGTTTTGACAATGCCGCGCATGGTGGCGTTGAGTGCCTGGCAGTCGCCGCCACTGGTAAGAAGACCGATCCTGAGCATGATGAATCCTTCCGGGCAAGTTATAACATGCGCATAAGTTTACCCCCGCACACTGTTGATACGGGGTAAAACGTGTTAGCTCAAGCGTATAGAAATGTAAGCAACGTCAGGCGAGCGTAAGGTCGACGGTGCCAGCTCCTTACAGCGCGAAGGCGTCGACGTCGCCCCAGTGGCGGCGCAGCGTAATAGCGGCGGCGGGCTCGGTATTGTCAAAGACGACCGACCATTGCGTATTGCTGGTGATGTCTTCCGGATTGGGTTCTTGCGCTGCGGCGCGCAGGGCCTTCCAAGCGACTGCCTCGTCTTGGGCACCGACATGGGCGTCGAGGACATCGGCGATTGCGACGGCGCGCTCTTTACCATGTCCCAGCTCGCCATTCTTTTGGTTGGGCAGCACCTCGTCGCCATAGCAGGCGTAGAAGTTCGTGACCTGGCGGACGGGCGTCGCCTTGCATGTACGGTCGGGGTCGCGCGGATCCCACTCCACCACCCGCGCGTCACCGGCGGCGTCGTTGATAAAGAAGTGGTAATCGCGTCCTGCCATGGCGTGCATGTCGTGGGCGGAAAGCAGGTCGACAGCTTCTTGCGTGGTGGCGGCACGGTCGAGCACCAGACGGATGGCGAGCGAGGTATTGATGACGGGGCGTTGCGTGTCCTGGTCACAGGGCTTGGAATCCAGAGTGAGTACGGCAATGGACACGCCGCATTCGTTAACACCGTCGAGCTGGGCAAACGGGCCCATGAGTGCGGCGGCACGTCCGGCGACGGAGTCAAGCGGTGTGTTATCGCCCAGGTTGTTAAGGGCGGCAAGCCCGATGGAGGCATAGCCGCCGCGTGGGTGATTGCGCACCAGCAGCGCCGAGGTGTCGTCCTTAAAGTCGTAATTGCGACCGGTGCGCACGCGGCCTTCGGCATCTACGGCGACAAAAGCGCTGCAGGCAAACTGCGGCGCTTGGACATGTGCCGGCACACCGGGCAGCACCTGCGCCACTACGGCATCGATGTAGGCCTGGTCGTCGCGCACGCCAGCGGCGATGATGCGGTCGAGGTCGTAGTCGTAAGCGATGTCGATTGCGTACAGGTCATAGCCATCCGCGTAGCCGGTCAAGCGCTTGAGCGACGCGGCGGACTTGATTTGCTTGTGATAAACGATACCGGTGGCAGCGGCAAGGCCGACGGCGACTCCCGCGACACCGCAGGCGATGGCAATGTTACGTGGCTTCATGGCGGCTCCTCTCGTCCTGTTAGCGTAATTGTCGCAAAAGGTGCACGGGCATGATGGCTCAACTTGGTGAGCGGTGCGGGATTAAACACGGAATGAAGAGTGCAGCGCTGGCGCGGCGGGGTATGCTGGAGGGGACCATCAACCCAGCGAAAGGGGAGAGCATGACGGATCAGGAAACGCCCGAGCGCGCGCATGTGACGGCCGATGATATCGAGGCCGCCAACGACCTTATCGACTTTATCGAGGCATGCCCCAGCATGTTCCATACGGCGGCGACCATTATGGCCGAGCTCGACGAGGCGGGCTTTACCTACCTGTCCGAGAACGCGGCGTGGGACATCGAGCCGGGCGGGCGTTATTACACGCAGCGCAACACCTCGAGCGTTATCGCCTTTAAGGTGGGCGAGGACCTGGCTGCTACGTGGGGCGAGGACGGCGTTGCCGGCGACTACCATTTTCAGCTGACGGCGTCGCACAGCGACTCGCCGACGTTTAAGGTTAAGGCCGTGCCCGAGCTCGACGGCGCGGGCGAGACGCTGCGCCTGAACACCGAGGCCTACGGCGGCATGATCGACTACACCTGGTTCGACCGTCCGCTGGCACTCGCGGGCCGCGTGCTGGTACGCGAGGGCGACCGTATCGAGAGTCGTTTGCTCGCTACCGAGCGCGAAGTCGCCATCATCCCGAGCCTTGCCATCCACATGAACCGTGGCGTTAACGAGAGCTTTGCTCCCAACCGAGCCGTCGACCTGTGCCCGCTCATCAGCGCCGGCGAACTCAAGCAGGGAGATTTTGATGCCCTGATTGCCGAAGAGCTGGACGTTGAGCCCGAGCAAATTCTGGGCCGCGATTTGTTCCTGGTCAACCGCCAGGATGCGCGCATTTGGGGCTGGGCCGACGAGTTTATCTCGACGCCCAAGCTTGATGACCTGGCTTGCGCCTATACCTCGCTACAGGCATTTTTGGGCACCGAGAACGCGCACGACGTCTCGGTCTTTTGCTGCTTTGATAACGAGGAGGTTGGCTCCGAGACCAAGCAGGGCGCCATGTCGACCTTCTTGGCCGACGCGTTGCGACGCATCAACGGGTCGCTGGGCTTCGATGACGAGTCGTACCATCGCGCGCTTGCCGCCTCGATGCTTGTGAGCTGCGACAACGCGCATGCTGTGCACCCCAACCATGCCGAGAAGTGCGATGCCCGCAACCAGGTCGTACTCAACGGCGGTATTGTCATCAAGGAAGCCGCCAACCAGCACTACTGCACCGATGCCTTTAGCCGCGCGGTGTTCCAAGCCATCTGCGATGACGCCGACGTGCCCACGCAGGCCTTCGCCAACAAGAGCGATATGGCGGGCGGTTCGACCCTGGGCAACCTGTCGAACATGCAGGCGAGCATGCATGCCGTTGACGTGGGCCTGCCGCAGCTTGCCATGCACTCGAGCTACGAGACCGGCGGCGTGCGCGACGTGATGTGTGCCATCCGCGCCCTCACGGCCTTCTACGAGCGAAACCTAACCATCAACGGCGCCGAAAGCGTGGAGCTCTAAAACCTACCAAAAAGGGACAGGTTTATTTTGGCAGGTTTCATCTGGGCGAATGCAAAGGGTGAAACCGAACTAGATCTGTGATACGTGGCCGCCGAGGTGCAGTGTGCCTCGGCGGCTTTTTGTGTACAGAGCACGGCTAATGCTTATAAATGCTATACATGCTTTACGTATCTACCATAGAGTTTTATGATAGTTTTGAAGTATTAAGGAGGGGTCATGACCACAACAGCCGCTCAGATCAACGTGCGTCTCGATGCCGATCTTAAAAGGAGTGGGGACGCCGCTCTCTCCAGGGCCGGTATGACGCCGAGCCAAGCGGTGCGAGCGCTCTGGCAACTTGCAGCGTCGCTGGCCGATCGCCCCGGTGCGCTCGAGGATATCCTGCTGCCCAGTCGTGCCCGGGCGGAACAGCGCGAGCGCGAAAAGGCCGCCAAACGTAAGCTCGAGCTCATGGATCAGGGGTCGAAGCTGTTCGCTGCCGCTTGCCGTGAGTCGGGAATCGATATGGTCAGGGCTCAGCCATCGGACGACGAAGAGCTCAAACGGAATGCCTATGCGGATCGCTATGGCGAGGAGATGAGCTGGCTCTATGAGTGAGGCTCCAAGGCGTATCTTGGTTGACACCAACGTGTGGCTCGATTACTTCATTCCCTCACGACGTGGTCGTTCGGTGGCGATTGAGTTTTTACGCGATGCATGCACGACGCAGGTGGATTTGCTGTATGCGGCGACATCGTCCAAAGATCTGTTCTATTTGATTTCAAGCGAACATAAGGCATGGTATCGGCGCGAGCATGGCTCACTATCCCAAGATGCCGCCGTGGCGGCGACATCACTTGCATGGGATTGCCTCGACGTGTTGTCGCAACTTGCCACGCCGGTACCCTGCGACCTGAGTGACATATGGATGGCGAGCAAGCAGCGTAATCTCCATAGCGATTACGAAGACGATTTAATCATCGCTGCGGCAATGCGCGCAAAGGCAGATCTCCTGGTCACCAACGATGTCAAACTCTGTTCACACGCGCCTGTCGCAGCAATGAGCGTAGAAGACGCAAAGAATTACTTAGCAACGCTCTAGCAATTTGAAGACCCTGCAGGTTGGCCAAACGGCGGGCGCACAGCGTCGGCCGGTCCGCCGTTCGTTAGAACGGCGGAACCCTAATGCTCGATCCAGCAGCGCAGGGTCTCGCCGGCCTGCAGGTGACGCAGATTCTCCGCGGCAATGTCGACCACGTTGTTGAGTGTGGCTGCCAGGTGGAACCAACCGGAGACGTGCGGCGTGATGAGCATGTTGGGCGCATCCCACAGCGGGCTTGTCGCGGGCAGGGGCTCGGGGTCGGTGACGTCGACCGCGGCGCCGGCGAGATGTCCCGACTCCAGAGCGGCAACCAGAGCGTCGGCAACAACAAGGTCGCCGCGGCCGCCGTTGGCAAAGAAGGCGCCCGGCTTCATCGCGGCGAAGAACTCGGCGTTCGCCAGGCCGCGGGTCTCGGGTGTGCTCGGCATAAAGGATGCGACGATGTCTGCCTCTGCCAGGCGCTCAGGTAGGGCGTCCATGCCGTCCATGTCCTCAAACACAATGGGGTAGACGAGTGGATGGCGCTTGATGCCGCGGACGTGCGCGCCCATGTTGCGGCAGAGCGTGGCAAAGTGGCCGCCAATGTCGCCCGCGCCCAGCACCAGCACGTTGGCATTTTTGAGCGAGGTAACCGGCCCCAAATCCTCCCAGCGATGCTCGCGCTGCAAGTCGTGATAGCCGGGCAGGTGCTTCATCATGGAAAGGACCATGGCAAACATGTGCTCGCTTACGGCCTGGCCGTAGGCGCCCACCGAGCAAGACAGTTTGGCGTCGGCCGGCACGGTCCCGGCGGCAAGGTAATCGTCATAGCCGGCGGTCTGCAATTGCAACAGCTGGAGATGCTCGCATGCGGTAAGCAAGGCAGGGTCTATGTTGCCCAAGATTACGTCGGCGTTGGCGACCTGCTCACGCGTGATGGCGTCGGAGCTCGTGTAGATAAAGTCCTCGCCCGGAGCGCTCGACTCAAGAATTGCGCGATGGCGGTCGTTGACGGGCAGCAAAACCAGGATGTTCACAAGCAGTCCTCTCCGCTCGACCTGCCAAAAAGGGACAGGTTTATTTTTGGCAGGTTTTATCAGGCAAAACGTTCAAATAAAAACGCCGGATGCAAGACGAGCGTGCCCGTCAGCATCCGGCGTCCGCACAGCTACCAGCTGAGCAGCTCGTAGCCGTCCTCGGTCACCACGAGCTGTACCTCGCACTGAGCCGAATCGCTACCGTCCTTGGTGCGCACGCACCAACCGTCACCCTTGCTAATCTTGATGTCGGGCACTCCGGCATTGACCATGGGCTCGATGGTAAAGACCATGCCCGGGGCCATGATGGTGTCCACATCGGGCGCCTCGGTGGTAAAGCCCACAAACGGGTCCTCGTGGAACTCCTTACCGATGCCGTGTCCGCCGTACTCGCGCACCACGCTAAAGCCGGCGTCCTCGACCGTCTTTTGCACGGCCTCGGCCATCACGGACAGCGGTAGCCACGGCTTGACGGCAGCCAGGCCCGCTTCCACGCTGGCGCGGGTGACGTCGACCAGGTGCTGGCGCTCGGCAGAGACCTCGCCGATGCAGAACATGCGGCTCGAGTCGCTAAAGTAGCCGTCCAAAATCGTGGAGCAGTCCACGTTGATGATGTCGCCCTCGTGCAGCACGTCCGTATCGCAGGGGATGCCGTGGCAGACCACATCGTTGATTGAGGTGCACACGCTCTTGGGGTAACCCTCGTAGTTGAGGTCGGCCGGCGTGCCACCGTGCTCGACGGTGTAGTCGTAAATCATCTGGTCGATCTGGTTGGTGGTCATGCCCGCGGCGATGTGCTCGCCTACGTAGTCGAGCACGCCCACGTTGATGGCGGCGGAGCGCTTGATGCCCTCGATATCGGCGGGCGTCTTGTAGAGCGTGCGGGGCAGAACCTCCCAGCCCTCTTCCCACAAGCGCTCGAGGCGCTCATCAAAGGTGCTATGGCATTTCTTATATTTTTTGCCGCTGCCGCACCAGCAAGCGTCGTTGCGGCCGGGCACGGGTCCTTTGTCAAACATGGCTAACTTCCTTTCATCCGCAGCTAGTATAGCCCACCCACGCGTCTATAAAAGTTGCGGTGATATAGTTCCGATTTAAGCGGTTTAACAGCACAAATAGGAACTATATCACCGCAACTGATGGAGCGGGATGGCGGGCACTAGCTGCTGCGTGGTTTTGCTAGTAGCTCACCTGGCAGGGGATGCCGAGGGCGCGCACGCGTGCAGCAATCTTGTCGAGCACCTCGGGCGCCGCTTTAGCAAGGCCGGCGACCGGTGTTTCGCGCGCCACCGTGTAAATGGTCGCCTCCTGTGGGCGAATGCGCTCGAGCGCCGAGAGCCAAGGGCCAACGTACTCCTCGCCGGTGTTATCGAGAGACTTGCCCCGGTACTCACCGCTCAAAAACATCGTCTGGATAATGACGCGGCCGTTAAAGCTCGCGAACGTCTCTATCTGGTGCTCTACATCGTAGGGGCCAACGGGCTGGTCGAGCAGCTGGATAAATGCCGGGTCAACCGTATCGAGCTTGAGGATGTTGTCGTCGACCATCATGAGTGCATCGTGCACCTGGGGACGGTCGGCGCGCGTGCCGTTGGAAAGCACGGCAATCTTGGTGTTTGGGGCCAGCTGGTCGCGCAGCGCGATGGCACCGGCGATGGCCTGCGGAAACTCAGGTGCGGCGGTTGGTTCGCCGTTGCCGGCAAACGTGATTACATCGGGCAGCTCGCCCTCGATTGCCATCTCGTGCAGCTTGGCCTCGAGTGCATCGAGCACCACGGCAGCCGTGTTATAGGACTCGTGGCAGGGGCGCTCGGCGTTGAGACCGTTCTCGCAGTAGATGCAGTCGAACGTGCAGATCTTGCCGCTCGCCGGCATCATATTGACACCGAGCGAAAGGCCCAGGCGACGGCTGCGGACGGGTCCAAAGATGGGGCTGGCATTTAAAAACGTAGACATAGGCATATGCTCCTCAAGACAATTGTGCCTAAGCATAGCATCGGCTCCAAAGCAAGGTGTAGGCTCTTGCTTTACAAGTTTCGTTTTTTCACGTCGCTCATTATGCCGTGCCATGAAAAGCCTCGGGTCGGGTACAGTTAATCTGTTAACAAGTCGTAAGGCAATGCGGGTCCATCCAATCGTACTGACGTGCAACTGGATGGGCGTTGATGATGGGGGCACAACATGGATTTTACGGTCGAGAATGCGGGCACTACGATCGCCTGCCGCGAGTATGCCGGCCCGGATGTATCGTCCGATACGCCCGCCTTGGTGTGCGTGCACGGCGCCTGCGTCGACGGTGTCTTTTTTGACGGTATCGCCCGCGAGCTTGCCTTTGACTATCGCGTCATTACCTACGACCGGCGCGGTTGCGGCGAGAGCGGCGACGCTGCAGACGGACGCTACGACCTTGCCGTCCAGGCCGCCGACCTGCAGGCTGTTATCGAGCATATTGGCGCTCCGGCAAACGTGCTCGCGCACAGTGCCGGTACGTTGGTGGCCCTGGAGCTTCTCCGTGCAAACCCCGCCATAATCTCGCGTGCGATTCTGCATGAACCCGCCGTGACGGATGAGGGCGCCGGCCTGGGCGCGGCCCCGGTTTTGCTCGAGATGATCGCCGCGGGAAAGGTCTCCAGGGCATTGAGGGCCTTCCTGGGCGCCATCGGCGATTCGGATCCTGAGGCTCCCAAGTTAACCGAGGCAGAAGCCAAGCATGCCCTGCGCAACGGCCGCAGTTTCATGGCGAACGAATACGGGATTACTATGACCTGCGTTCCCGATTGGGATAGCGTCCGTGCGTCGAAAACGGTGGCCGCCGTGCTCCTGGGCGAGCTCTCGATTGGCACGCCCCGCGAGGCGGGCACGAGGGTGGCGGCTGAGCTTTTGGACTGTCCGCTCGTAATGGTTCCCGGCGCGCACAACGGCCTGCGCGATCGCCCGGGAGCGGCTGCCCAGACTGTCCTTGGCATCCTGGGGCTCTAACACCCGCAATAGCCAAAGCAGGCTTCATCCGCAAACGTTTCGGCATTGTTAACAAATGTGTTCAAAACCTCACGTCTGCGGCTTCAATCGCGCCGTCTGCCAACTCATAAAAATGTAACAGCATTCACGTACTTACCTGCATCGGCAAGGTGTTACCCTTGTAACATTTGGAACCCACCGCTACCATGCGAAACTATCGAAAGGGCCCCATATGCTCAATGATCACGAGGTCAATCTAACCGGCGAGGAGGCTGCCGCCGAGGTCGCCCGTGTCGCGAAGACCTACCCCGTGGTACGTTTACTGTCGGCCGATCAGATTAAGAGCGAGCCTAACTGCCTGCTCGCCGGCGATCGCTGCCCTTGTTTGCGCCAGGCAAGTCTTGAGGCCTTGACAGATTCCGATGAGGTGTCGGAGCAACTGCTCAACGATGGCGTTGAGTACCGTGCCCATCTGCGCCCTCTGAAGGTCGAGGGCGAGCCTCATGTCCTGCTGATGGTGCGTCCGATCGATGGGCAAGAGGCCGCAAAAGAGGACCTTGTCTACACCGACGTGCTGACGAGCGTGCACAATCGCCGATATTACGAGGAAAAGCTCCGTAGCGCCCGCATGAACGCCGGCGTTGCGATGATCGACCTTGATGATTTTAGGGTCTTCAACGATACGTGTGGCCGTCATGCCGGCGACCTTGCGCTCGGTGCCGTGGCGACAGCCATGCGCAGCGGAATCCGTTCGACTGACGAGCTTGTGCGCTATGGCTGCGACAAGTTTGTGGTTGTCATGCCCAATATTCCCTCCGATGACTTCACCCGTCGCCTGCATCAGGTGTCCGATGCCGTTCGTTCCACGATTATTCCGGGCCATGAGTACGTGAGCTTGACGGCATGTGTTGGTGGCGTTCGCATTCATGGCGAGACGGTCGATGAGGGCGTTGGCCGCGCTGTCCAGTTATTGAGCCGCGCTAAGGCAAAAGCCGGTACGGTCGTGACCGATGCCGATTCCATCGAGGCCTTCCAAAGCGAAAAGCCTTTGGTACTTATTGTCGATGACTCCGAGATGAACCGAGTCATTCTCAGCGAGATGCTCAAGGACGAGTATTGCATCCTCGAGGCCGACAACGGTCGTACGGCGCTCGACATGGTCGACCGCTATGGTGATGAGTTGTCGCTCGTGCTGCTGGATATTGTCATGCCGGGCATAAGCGGCTTTGAGGTGCTGGCCGGTCTGTCGCGCCGATCGGTTAGTGACAATCTGCCTGTCATCATGATTTCGAGCGAAGATTCCGATGATATGGTTCTGCGCGCGTACGAGCTGGGCGCCTCAGACTATATCAACCGCCCGTTTGACTCCCGTGTCGTGCGCCGCCGTGTAAGCAACACCATCCGCCTATACGCCAAACAGCGCCGCCTGACGAGCCTGCTGTCCCAGCAGTACAACGAGCGTGTCAAGAACAGTCGCATGCTCATCGACATCATGGCCGGCGTCATGGAGCTTCGCAATGGCGAGAGCGGCAGGCACGTTACGAACATCGAGAAGCTGACCGAGCTGCTGCTTGGCTGTCTGGTCCAGCGTAGCGGCACGATCTCCCTCGACAATGAGGAACGCTCCACGATTGCCTTGGCTTCGGCGCTGCACGATATCGGCAAGATGTCGATTGACGATGCGATTCTCAACAAACCCGGGCGCCTTACGCCCGAGGAGTTCGAGATTATGAAGACGCATACCACGATGGGCGCCGACATGTTGCTTGAGCTGGGCCGCCATCACGTCGGCAATGCGCTTATGGAATATTCGTACCAGATTGCGCGTTGGCATCACGAGCGCTGGGACGGCAAGGGCTATCCCGATGGCCTTAAGGGCGACGAGATTCCCATTGCCGCGCAGGTGGTCTCGGTGGCCGACGTGTATGATGCGCTGACGAGCGTGCGCGTGTACAAGGACGCTATCCCGCACAAGGAGGCGATCCAGATGATCCTGGACGGTAAGTGCGGCACCTTTAACCCACTGTTGCTCGACTGCCTGCTTGAGGTGCAAGACCGTATTGCCGAGACGTTGGCACGCCCCGCCGACGTTGTCGCGTTTCCCACGATTTAGTTTGAACAAAGGAGTTTTTAATCCATGATTTCCATGCGTGAGGCGTATGAGAAGATCGGCGCTAATTATGATGACGCGTGTGCTCGGCTGATGGGCGGGGAAATGCTTGCCCGCTTTGCCCTCAAGTTTTTAGATGACGAGAGCATGGACAAGCTGGAGGCCGCTATGGCGGCGGGAGACGCCGAGGGTGCGTTTATGGCAGCGCACACGCTCAAGGGCGTGAGCCAGAACCTGGGATTCGATAATCTGTACGGGCCGGCGGTCGTGGTAACCGAAGCGCTGCGCGGCGCCGATGCCGTTGACGGCGCCCGCGAGGGGATGCATGCGTTGCAGCAGCAATATGCGGCTACGATGTCGGCCCTGCGCGAAGCGGCCGAATAAGAGCTTGCGAGCCTTGATGACTATGAGAGTGGATAATCTCCCGTTTTAGGCCCGGTGGTGGCCTCAAAGTGGGAGATTATCCACTCTCGTTCGATACGTGTCCAATAATCCACTCTCACCTTTTCTGATTAGTGAATGGCCTATGCGCACTGGCGGGGCTTTCCGCATGCAATCCATATCGTTGTTCGATAAACTGTTCGAATAACGATAGAGTCGATGAGGGTGAGTGTATGTCCAACAGCGTTCAGCGTATGGCCAAGGCGGGCGAAAATATCAGGAAGCTTGGTTTTTGCATGGCAGCCGTTTTTGCAGGGATGCTCGTCGCTTTTGCCGCGTTGGTTGTTTACGTGATCTGGTATGCGATTGCAAACGTTGCTTCTGTCGATTCTTTCGGTGTCGTGACGCTTCTCAATGGCGGGTGCATCGTTATCCCAGGCGGGCTGTGCCTGGCACTCGTTGTGGGTATTTCGCTTGTCGTTTTGTGTGGGATCAGCCGTAACATCTCGCGGGGCGTCTCGCCCTTTACCAGGGCACATGTGCGGCTTATCCGTGTTCTTGCACTTGCCTTTGCTGTTAACGCTGCGGTTTCGTTTGTTGGTGCCTATGGATCGGTCAATCTCACCATTGGCGGACTGGAGCTTTACATCGTGCCTCATTCCTTCGTTATTGAGATTTGCCAAGGCGTTGCCTTTGATGCGGGGTCGCTTATCGGCGCGGCTGTCTGTCTGTGTATCTCGGTGATCTGGAGTTATGCCTCGCTGCTCCAAGAGCAGTCTGACGAGCTTGTGTAGGAGGAAACATGAGCTATCTCATCATCGAGCTTGAGACGCAGCTGCTTAAGACCGGAAAGACCAGCGCTGATCTGATTCGGGCGACGGGACATACTCCGGCTAATATTTCAAAGCTTAGAAACGGAAAGATAAAAGCTATTCGCCTAAAGACGCTTCTTGATATCTGTGATGAGCTTGATTGTCAACCGGGAGATATTATTCAGCGCGTGAGCGAGAAAGAGCTTGAGGAGCTTATTGTCGAGCGCGCAAAAAATGTCGTGAGACAGATGCGGGATGGCGGAGGCAACGAGGCGTCGCTTCCGACATCAGTCTTTGCTGTCGATTTGAGTGACGAGTAGCTTAAGGCGAACAACTAAAACGAATTATCAGCGTGAAGGGACCCGTGTCTAACACGGGTCCCTTCTTTTAGATTATCTTGACAAATATGAGTTATCGAAAAACAATAATAACAATGGAAAACGATAAAGGAAAGAAGGAACGATATGAGCGGTTTTCTATCAAGCAGAACGGGGGTCCAATGAACGCATCAGCGATAAAGCTATCAAAGGTGTCAAAGCGCTACGGGAAACGGCGCGTTTTGCATGACGTTTCCTTCGAGGTGCATCAGTCTGAGCTCTGTGCCCTTGTCGGTGCAAACGGTGCGGGCAAAAGCACGCTTATTAAAATCGTCTTGGGCCTCTGCGAGCCATCGTCGGGGAGCGTGGAGCTCTTTGGAGGCAAATCAAAAAGAGAGCTTGGCCTGATGCGGACGCGTGTCGGCTATGTGCCAGATTCCAGCGGAGCATACCAATCCCTCAGTGCGGTTGAGAATCTCCAAATCCGATGTTCGGAATGGGGGCTTGATGCGAATCGTGAGATTCCTCGCGTTTTGAGCCTAGTCGGGCTGGACGTCGAAGAGAAAAAGAGCGTGAGCAGTTTTTCTCTGGGAATGAAACGGCGGCTGGATATAGCTACGGCTTTGTTGGGTGACACTGATCTGCTTATTTTTGATGAGCCAGCGAACGGGTTGGACCCGCTGGGCATCGAGAGTATATGGGCCCTTATCGGTCGATTGAATCGAGAACAGGGTAAGACCATGCTCATCTCTAGCCATGATTTGGATGAGTTGGCATCAGTTGCAACAAGTTGCGTGTTTATTCATGACGGCGAACTGCTGAAAAAGGAACCGATGGACGTCATAAGGGATGAGGCGTCGTCCCTAAAAGAGTATTACAGGCGCTTGATGAAGGCGGTCTCGCTATGAAGCGGGCGATCCATCCCATAAAGGCAGATATGATACGTTTGCACAGGATGTTTCCGGCGAAGTTTGGTCTTGCGCTTATGCTGGCGTTCGGCCTTCTCTTCGGTGTCTTTCTAAAAAACGGAACAACGTTGCTCGCCTTTGGCAATAGCGTTTTTGGGGAGGATATTGGCTTCTGCTGGAATGTAATCGATCCTTCTGCACCCGATGAGTCCCTTGTGCGCAGTGCTTTTGCCGGCACGTCTCTGTTCGTTCCGCTCATCGTTTGCCTGGCGATTTTACAGGAGCGCGGCTATGAAGAGGGATGCCGAATTTCTTCAGCAAGAGGTCTTGCCCGCTTTAACGGGACTCTGGCACATGTACTTTCGTCTGCTTTAATTTTCGGCGCAGCATACAGTGCGCTTTGCCTTCTTCTGTTTGCAATAGCGATAACACGTGGAGGGCAAAACTATGCGCATAGCATGCTGGCTGCATTTTTGCCCGCAATGATGATTAACGCCGTATTGGTGATATCGGTTGCGCTGGAGACGGTGACCATCTATCGGATTACAGGCAGCGCTGTATTGAGCGGGGCTGCGATAATTATTGGATTTGTCATGAGCTTGACGCTCTACGGAACTTACCTTCAGACGCCCATACCGTCCTTGCGATGGATCTTCTTTCTTCCGGGGCCGTACCTTGGAGTCGGATGTGCCCTTGGGTATAGCGATATGGGGCAGCTGACGCTTCTGGGGTATGGCGCGGCAGCCAGCTGTCTATCGGTATTGATTTACGCTCTCGTGAGCTTTCGTGCTGGGGGTGTGCTCAATGGATCGTCAGACTAGAAGATTCCTTCATTCAGAATTGAAGCATGTGAGCAAATGGACGTACGCCTTAATCCTGGTAATTTATGCGTGCATGGTGGTATTGCAGCTTAATTCTTTCCCGATGTGGTTCTGTAGCCTCCGTGAGAACAGTTTCTTAGGCTTTTTCCCAGACCCGACGCTTCTGCTGTCGGCAGAGGATGTCCTTCTATTTGGTAGTGCAGAGGTTTTTCGCGGTCTGCTGTTCAACGTAGCTCCGTTGGCTCATGCATTGTTCTTTCCGTTCATCGCGGCTTGCATTGTGCCGCGCTTTGTCAGTTCGGGCTTTATTGAGGAACCGTGGGGGTTGTCGGAGGCTCGGGGAGGGAAGCGTGTGTGCGCTATCGTTGCGCGAGTGGTGCTGTCTTCTTTTGCCCTTTTGGGCGCGTTTATCCTGTCGAGTGTCGTTTTGTACTGTCTTAACTGCGCGATCGTTTTGTATGCTCAGCAGTATTTCAACCTAAATATTTTTTGCTATCGACTTCTTCTGGCGAGTGTCGTCTGCCTTGCATACGTGGTCTCTTGCGTGATCGCTATTTCCTATTTTGGGTCCGGCTTCGGCCCGATTGGTATGCTGCTGCTTGTCAACGTTGTAGCGATCTACATACAGCTCGGGGCCAATTCCATGCTTCCGCTTCCGTCCTCGATGCTCATGTGGATTTGTGGCGTGACCCCGTTGGGGAATAGTCAATGCATTTCGATTCTAATTGACTGCCTAATTAACGTAGCAAGCGTTTTTGCCATTTGCTTTACCGTAGACCGATTGCGGTCGAGATTTCTTTGATTGTTTGTGAGGGATAACCATACCGAGCATACCAAATACAGTGGGGCGGGCACCGTGGCTGGTGTCCGCCCCACTGGCATAGGAGACTTTAACCTGAGTGGTTCGTGAACTAACGGGCCTGCTTAACCTTGGCCGCTGCCTCGACAAACGACTTCCACAGGTTAAAGTCGGTTTCGAGCGTCTTCCACGTGTACTCAGGGTGCCATTGCACGCCTAGACAGAATGGCTGGCCTTCGACCTCGATGCACTCGGGAACACCGTCGGTTGCCTTGGCGACCAAGCGCGTGCTTTTACCCAGGCGATCGACGCAGCAGTGGTGTGCGGAGTTGGTCTGGATCAGCCTGTGCCCGCCAACCGCGCGCTCCAGCAGCGAGCCCGGCGTGACCTCGACGGGATGCACGGGATCGTTGAGCACGTGGGTATGGCGCCACTGCGTGCGGCCCTCGCGAGCGCCCAGGCTCGGCACGTCCATGCACAGGGTGCCGCCGGTGGCGACGTTGAGCAGCTGCGTGCCGCGGCAGGTGGTAAAGAGCGGCTTTTTGGCACGGAGCACCTCGTCGACCAGCTTAAACTCAAAGCTATCGCGGATCTCGCAGCAGAGGGTGGGGTCGTAGGGTCGATCATCGCCCCAACGTTTGGGATTGACATCGGGGCCGCCGGGAATGGCGACGCCGTCGGCGATATCGACGTAATGACGGATGACCTCAATGTCCTCGGTGATGGACATCTGCAGCGGCAGGCCGCCAGCGGCAAGGATGGCATCGACAAAGACACTTGCGATTTCCTCGTTGGGGGAGAGCATCTCGGTTAAAAACGGCTCTGCCTCTTCCCAGCGCGGCGCGACGAGGATGAGCGGACGGTCGGCGGGGGCGACGTCGACGTGCGGGGTGTATGACGATGAAGTGCGAGTTCCGATCATAGGTGTAACTTTCGAGTTTGGATGGGCATGGCTGGCGGGTGGGCGGTCTGGCTAGTGACCCTTGATGGAGTTGAGGAAGTCCTGGGCGCGCTTGGTCTGGGGATGGTCGAAGAACTCGTCGGGCGTGCCGGTTTCCACGATCCGGCCGTCGGCCATAAACACGACGCGGTCGGCCACGCGGCGGGCGAAGTTCATCTCGTGCGTAATGACGATCATCGTCATACCCTGCTGCGCCAAGCGCACCATGACCTCGAGCACCTCGTTGATCATTTCGGGGTCAAGGGCACTCGTGGGCTCGTCAAAAAGCATGGCCTTGGGTTGCATGGCAAGCGAGCGAGCGATGGCTACGCGTTGCTGCTGGCCGCCCGAGAGCTGTGCGGGTACCTTGTCGGCCTGCTCGGCCACGCCCACGCGGCCCAGCAGGTCCATGGCGCGCTCGCGGGCCTCGTCCTTGGAGACACCCAGCACATCGACCGGTCCCAGCATGACGTTCTGCAGCACCGTCATATGTGCAAACAGGTTGAACTGCTGAAACACCATGCCCAGCTCGGCACGCATGCGGGCAAGGTCCTTGCCTTCCTGCGGCAGGGGCTCGCCCTCGATGAGGATCTCGCCCGAGTCGATGGTCTCCAGGCGGTTGATGGTGCGGCACATGGTCGACTTGCCCGAGCCCGAGGGACCGATCACAACAACGACCTCGCCGCGGTCGACCGAGAGATTGATGTCGTTGAGGACGTGCAGATCTCCGTAGTGCTTATCGACGTGCCTGAGCTCGATCAGCGGCTGATTGCCGGTGGAAGAGGTGCTCTGTGCCATGGTGCTCGGCTCCTTATGACTCGAAATGGTAAAGCGTTAGCGGATGATGGTCGCGCCGGTCTTGTGCGAAACGTAGACAGCGGCCTTGTTGATCGCGACGTTGATGAGGATGTAGATGACCGCGATAACTAGGTAGACCGACACGAGGGCGTCGTAGTTGGTAATGAGCACGCGGGCGTTTTGCATGAGGTCGGGGTAGCTCACCACGTAGGCCACGGTGGTGTCTTTGACTACGACCACGAGCTGTGAAATCAACGACGGAATGATAAATCGAATAGCCTGCGGCAATACGATTTTAAAGGTGATTTTAGCTTTGGAGAGACCGAGTGCCTGGGCGGCTTCGACCTGGCCGCGCGGCACGGCGTTGACACCGGCACGGAAGATCTCGGCGAGTACGCCGGCGGCAGCGAGCGCGACGGGAAGCGTGAGCATCCAAAACGACGGCAGCGCGATCTTGTACTGGGGCAGCACCAAAAAGAAGAAGTAGATGAACAGCAGGCTCGGCACGCCGCGGAAGAAATCGGTGAGCACGCGGCAGACCAGCTGCAGCGGCTTAATGTCGCTGGTGCGGCCGAGCATAAGGGCTAAGCCCAGCACCAGCGCGATGGCGCCAGCGGTGAGTGCGACTTTAACGGTGCCCTCAAAGCCGGCAAGCAGGAACTTCCAGGTGGTGAGGTGCGTAAAGAAATACCAATAGTGGACCGAAAGCTGACCGGTCACATAAAAGCGCTGCAGTACCAGAGCGATGAGCGCGGCCACGGCAACGAGCGAAATGGCGGTGCCGATGCGAATCTTGGCGCGCATCTTGGGGCCGGGAGCCTCGTAGAGCGCATCGCGCATGGTAAGTGCAGGGGAGGAATGCTTGCTCATCGGAGGATCCTCACCTTCTTATCGATGTAGTTGCCAATGTGGCTCACCACAAAGGCTGTGCCCAGGTAGCCGAGCGCCGAGATAAAGAACGCGGCGACGCCGCCGAGCGAGCGCGTGTTGATGTAGCTCACCACACCGGTGAGCTCTTGCGGCTTAAGCGGCACCTGGCTGCCGAGCGCGGTAGTGAGCATGACGGCGATAAAGAGGTTGGTCATGGGCAGTACGCTCGAGCGCAGCGCCTGCGGAATCACGATCTTGGCGAGGATGCGGCTGAAGCTCATGCCGAGCGAACGTGCGGCTTCCACCTGGCCGACGCCGACGGTGTTGATGCCGCTCATAAAGTTCTCGGAGCCAAAGGCCGAGCCCAAAAGGACCGTGGCGACGATAACGCAGGTGCGGTAGGGCAGGACGACCTTGAGCGGCGGCAGCGCATAGACGACGATGATGAGCAGCGCGATGCCGGGGATGTTACGGAAGACCTGGACATACAGGTCGCCAAAGACGCGCAGCGGCTTGAGCGGCGACACGCGCATCACGGTGACGGCGACGGCCAGCACCATGGCGATGGCAAACGACTCAAGCGTCATGCCCCAGGTTGCTAGCAGCGCGTCGATATAGTTCTGGCCATAGAGCGACCAGAGCTCGGAGAGACTCATGCGGACCTCCCGCCGATAAGGAAAGGGGCTCCCGTGTGTACGGAAGCCCCGACAACTCAGTGAGGAAACAGTTTAGCGCAATAAAGCGAATCGTGCGTTTCCGTATGGTTTCGCAGCGGCTGATGCCCAGCTTGCGAGCTTAGGCGCCGACCTCGGGGAGCTCGGGAACATTGGTGTCGCCCGTACGGTCACCAATGCAGATCTGCCACAGCTCGGTCCAGGTGCCATCGTCCTCGATCTTCTTAAGGAAGTCGTTAACGAAGGCGACGCCGTCGGAATCGAGCGGCAGGCCGATGCCGTAGGGCTCCTTGCTGCCGAAGGGCTTGCCGGCGATCTTGTACTTGCCCGGCTCGCGGACCAGGGCGCTCTGCTGCATGTTGTTATCGATGACGTAGGCGTCAACGCGGCCCTGCTGGAGTGCCTGGCGGGCCTCCTCGTCGGTCTTGAACTCCTGCTGGCTGGCCTTGGGGGCGAACTCCTCCAGGATGGCGGGGCCGTTGGAGCCGGACTGGACAGCGACGTTCTTATCGGCCAGGTCGTCGACGCTCTTGATGTCGTCGTTATCGGCAAGCACCAGGATGGCCTGCTGCGTGTAGTAATAGGGACCGGCAAAGGAGACAAGCTTCTTGCGCTCATCGGTAATGGTGTAGGTGGCAAAGACAGCGTCGACCTGGCCGTTCTGCAGGACAGACTCGCGCGTGTCCGAGGTCACCTGGGTGATCTCGACCTTGTTCTCGCCCAGGATGTAGTTGGACAGGAGCTGTGCGATACCGGCGTCGAAGCCGCGGGTCTGACCGTCTTTCTCGTTGAGGAGGGAGAAGAGCGTAGAGGTCTGAACGCCACCGATCTTAAAGACGCCGGCGTCCTTGACGGCGGTCGCCCAGGTGCTGGCGGCGATGGCGTCGTCATCGGCCTTGGGGCCGTTGTCGACGAGCTTGTCGAATGCCTTAGCGTCGAGCGTGGTGGAAGCCTCGGTATCATTGGAGCTCTTGGAAGAGCCGACGGCGGAACCCTTGTCGGCCTCGGCGCTGGTGTCGGAGCAGCCGGCAAGACCAAGGCCGGCGACGGTTGCGAAGGTGGCGGCGACAAAGCCGCGGCGGTCGAGAACGACCTGCTGGGAGAGGTTCTTGCTCATGGTAGAACACCTTTCTCAATAAAATCCCTAGCGGTTGAGTAGAGTTATACCCCATGGCGCTCAAATGGGTCAACACGAAATAACTCAGAAACATACTTGCCTTATGGGTTATTCTACCTACCAAATAGGGACAGGCACCTTTGTGGTGGTTCTGGCCGGTGCAGCGGCATGCCTTACTGTTCTGTCTCAATCTGTAACAACTGCAGCCATTTTTGCCGAGTAACTGTTATAGATCGAGATTATCTCTTCAGGGGAATTCGAATGTCTCAATCTGTAACATCTGGACGGACAAAAGGTCTCTATCTGTTACAGATTGAGACAAAGGTCAGGGACTACGACGTCTTATCTAGATCTGTAACAGTTAGACGGGAATTCGGGCCCTAGATGTTACAGATTGAGACAATCGCGTCGCGAAAATAAAAACCTCCGCAGGGGTGCTTCTCTTGCGGAGGTTTTCTTACTCGTTGAGTAGTCTCGCGGCTTCGGCGGCCATGTTCTCGACCGTCATGCCGTTCTGCGCAAGCAGTTCGTTGGGGTCGTAGCGGTCGGGGAAGCCCTTGGCGATGCCGAAGGTGCGCGTGCGCAACGGCGTGCATGCCAGATAGCACGCGACGCGTTCGCCCCAGCCGCCGTCCAAGATGCCGTTCTCGAGGGTGACGACAACGCGATGCTCGGCGGCAAGGCTATCGAGGAACTCACGGTCGAGCTCGGTTGCAAAGCGCGGGTTGACGAGCGTGGCCTCGATGCCGTACTCGGCAGTTAGACGGTTTGCCACGCGCTCACCCAGCTCAAAGAAATCGCCAAGCGCGAGCACGGCAACGTCGTGGCCCTGACGCACCACGTTGTAGCGAACGGCGCTGTAGTCGGTGTCTTCGGCGGGCGCAAGGTCGGGGCGGCTTACCAGGCCGATGCCCGGTACGCGGATTGCCACGGGATGCTCGCGGTGGTCGAGCGACCAGCTCAGCATGGACAGATATTCCTCCATGCAGGCTGGTGCCAAGTAGTGCATGTTGGGAAGACCGCCCAGCATGGAAATATCAAAGAACGAGAGGTGCGTCTCGGACGTGGTGCCAAAGACCGAAGCGCCAAACACCAGGATGGTTGCGGGGGCGTCGTTGAGGCACAGGTCGTGCCACAGCTCGTCGTAGGCGCGCTGCAAAAACGTGCCGTACACACCAAAGACTGGCTTGGCGCCCGAGCGTGCAAGCGCGGTGGCAAAGGTCACGGCGTGCTCCTCGGCAATGCCCACATCGACGAACTGTTTGCCGGCGGCAGCGCGAAGCTCGGGTGTAAAGCCCATGATGTAGGGCGTGGCGGCCGTGATACCAACGACCTGTGGATCGCGCTCGATGGCGGCGCTGAGCGCCTCGCCCGTAATGTCGGCGTAGGTGCGCGGCGCAGGCTCGCTCGGATGGCCCGGGCAGAGCTTGCGCCCGGTCGCCATGTCAAACGGACCCACGTGGTGCCAGCGCTCGGGGTCGCTCTGGGCCGGCTCAAAGCCCTTGCCCTTGGCGGTGGAGACGTGCAGCACGATGGGATGATCGATATTGCGCAGTTCCTGCAGCGCGTCGACTAGGGCCAACACATCGTTACCGGCGTCCAGATAGCGGTAGTCGAGCCCCATCGCGCGGAAAACGTTGCGCTCGCAGGTGCCGTTGCTGGCGCGCAGCTCGGCCAGATTGCGATACAGGCCGCCATGGTTCTCGGCAATGGACTGGTCGTTATCGTTGACGATGATGATCAGGTTGCTGTCGAGATCGGCGGCATTGTTGAAGCCCTCAAACGCCAGGCCGCCCGAAAGCGAGCCGTCGCCAATGATGGCGATGACGTTGTATGCATCGCCCGCCAGGTCACGAGCGTGCGCCAGGCCGCAGCCCAGGCTCACCGACGTGGAGGTGTGCCCCATGGCAAACAGGTCATGCTCGGACTCGTCGGGATTGGCAAAGCCAGAAGCCTCACCATAACGCTCCGGATCGATATAAGTGTACGCGCGCCCCGTTAGCGCCTTGTGGGCGTAGGTCTGGTGCGAAACGTCAAAGACAATCTTGTCGATGGGGGAGTTAAACACGCGATGAAGCGCAACCGTAAGCTCAACGACGCCCAGGTTGGGGGCAACGTGCCCGCCGACGGCGGCGGAGCTTTCGAGGATTGCCTGGCGGATCTCGCCGCAGAGCTGCGGGAGCTCGGCGCGATTAAGAGCCTTGACGTCCTCGGGCGTTGTCGTTTGCGTAAGCAGCATCGTTGTGGGTTACTCCATGCGAATCGAGCGCCGGCGCTCCCTCGGCCGGCACAATTGCACAAAACAGTCTCGCACATTTTGGCGTTTGATATGTGACGGCGGCGCGGTAATTCGCCAACTGGCGGGGCAAAACGTTTTGTCCGATGCCATACTGATAGATTCGATGATGATTTTTTCAATACGTGCAGGCCGTGGCTTGCCGCCGTGAGCCGCTGGAAGGAGGCAGCATGTCCGATGCCGTTCGTGCCGAGAAAATCGCGCACGAGGTCGACGATGCCGCCCGCCAGCTCGCCCAGGCGGGCCGCTTGGACCTGACACACGAGTTTATCCAGCATGGCGACGTGACGGTCTATGCACATGTGACCTCGGTGGCACGGGCAAGTCTGTCCTTTGCCGAGCACTTGGGCCGTGCTGGCATTTCGATCGACCGTGCCTCGCTGCTGCGCGGAGCCCTGTTGCACGATTACTTTCTCTACGATTGGCACGATCCCGACCCAAGCCATCGACTGCACGGATTTCGGCATCCATTTTTTGCTCTGGCGCGTGCCGAGGAAGATTTTGAGCTGACGCCGCGCGAGCGGAATATTATCGTGCGGCATATGTTTCCGCTGGTGCCGGTGCCGCCGACGTGTCGTGAGGCATGGATTGTGTGTCTGGCGGATAAATGGTGTGCTCTGCGCGAGACGATCGCCGGCCGCCTGCCGCGCAAGGACGAGACAGACGATAGCGTGAGTAAAGAATCAAGCGAGAAGAGGAGAGGGTAGACGGTGGGGACCGCGATCGACATGGCATTTGACGGCGCGACGCTTGCCGCCTGCCCACTCTCGGCACTGGTGCTCTCGTTTGCCTTTTACGGGTTTTGCGGTTGGGCATGGGAGTCGACAGTATGCGCCATGCTCAATCACGGACGATTTGCCAACAGTGGCTTTTTGCTGGGGCCGTGTTGTCCTATCTATGGTGTGGGCGGCATTGCCTGCTGGCTGCTGTTGCGCGGGATTCCGGATGCCTCGAGCCAGTTTGTCGCTGCAGCGCTCGTATGCAGCGTGATTGAGTACAGCGTGGGCGTGCTGTTGGAAAAAACAACGGGCGCTCGCTTTTGGGATTACTCGCACCTGCCGTTTAACCTGCACGGACGCATCTGTCTGTACTGGGCCTGCGCGTTTGGCTTGGGTGCGTTGTGTATTTGCCGGTTAGTGGAGCCGGCATTGCTGGGGCTGCTTGGCCATCTGCCGGTGCTGATTGTGCGGCTGTCCGCCTTTATCGTCGCGGTCGCGATGATGGTCGACGCGGTGTGCTCGTTGGCGAGCTGGCGGCGTCTGTCTGATCAGCTGGAGCGCGTCCGGGCCGACCTTGCCGACCGCATCAATGAGTCGCTTGCCGATGCCTCGGACTCAATGCTCGAACGTATTCCCGATTCTACGATTGACTCGGTGGCACAGACGCACATCCGTAGCCGTGCCGTTAACGCGTGGCTGGCCGAGCTGGGCGACGCGACGCTCGATGCCCTGCGCGAGAAGGCTTTGATGCCGACGTTTATCTCGGATGGGGCTCGCGGCCTGGCGCTCGCTGCCCGCCGCGTGGCCGATGCCGCGCCGAACATGCCGCGTCCGTCGCTCAGTCGTCGCCTTGCCGGCAAGCGCATGAGCCGTCCGGTGCCGAGCGTGTCGCTCAGCCGCCGCGACCTGCGCTTTTTCAATGCCTTCCCGCGTCTGCGCATCAATCGCTACGAAGGTGTCATTCGAGCAACTAATCTCCGCGACCGCGCCCGCGAGCTGTTCCGACGCTAGCCGGGACGGGTACGCTCGCGGCTTCCTTGCTCGCGTATTTCCCGTTCGTTTCGCGCCCGTTGCCGCGCCGTTTCCAAGATTGCGGCACCGTTTCCATTCGACAACGCGGCGTTTAACAACGCCG
>USBA01000007.1 GCA_900552735.1 uncultured Collinsella sp.
GAGGGCAAATATATAAGGTCGCCTGCTCGGACAGTCCTGACTCGCACGGAGAGCACATTAAGTGCTCTCCGGCTCGTGCGGAACTCGCGATCGGCCTTATATATTTGCCCTCCCCGGGGCTCCCGCACAACGGGACCTCGGTTGGATTCTATCCCGGTTGCAGTCGCTTCGCTCCTGCACCACATGGTCGATACGGCGGTTTGGCATTGGAACGGTTCTTTTTCTGATATATGCTGGTTGCGGCTCTTCTTTTGGGAGGGGCCGCTTTTTTGTTGCTAGGAGGTTGGCCCGTGGTTGATGGGGATGCTCGCTCTGAGCTTCTTTCTGCTGATTGGAATGGCGAATGGATGCGTCTGCAGGCCGCTCGGCATCGGGCTGATGATTCTTTTGAGTGGGATAAGCGGGCTCGGCATTTTCGTCCACTGGAGACTGCCCCGTATGCTCGGGATTTTATAAAGCTGTTGGCGCTTGAGCCTGGTGAGTCGGTGCTCGATATGGGGTGTGGGGCTGGGTCGATTGCTATTCCGCTTGCTCAGGCTGGGCATTCCGTAATTGCTGCCGACTTCTCTCCTGCTATGTTGGGCACGCTTGATGCTGGCATTGAGTACTATGGGCTCGAGGATTGCATTACACCGCTTGAGCTTGCTTGGGATGATGATTGGGATTTGGTTGGACCGGTCGCAAAAGCGGTGGATGTTGCCTTTGCCAGTCGCTCTGTCACCACGACCAACCTAAAAGGCGCACTTGCCAAGCTTGATCGAACGGCTCGTCGGCGTTGTGCCGTTACGATGGTCGCCAACTCGAGCCCGCGTTATGACCTGCACTTGATGAATGCCATCGGCGCCTCGGTTACCTGCAGCAATGGTTTTGTGTACGCCTTTAACATCCTTATTCAGATGGGTGCACTGCCACAGGTCACGTATTTTGAATCACCCCGCCGCGACACCTTCGATAGTCTCGAGGCAGGCGTGGCAGACTTTTCTCGCATGCTCGAGCACGGCAACGAGGACAAGATCGACCGCCTGCGCAACTATATCGCCCACCACATGATCGAGAACCCGCATGCCGGTGAGCCGGGATCCAAGGGCGTACCGCAGGGACGCTACATGCTCGACCACATCCGCAAAGTCCGATGGGCGTTTATCGCCTGGGAGCCGGTCTCCGTACCCCGCCCGTAGCCCATCTAAAGCTTGCATCGTCTTCCCGCCCGGCATCCGCATTCTTTGCGAACTGGGCAAACGCGCTCCACACCACGCCGTTCCTGCGCTATCGTGGGACAGCTCACGTAGATTAAGGCCCCATTGCGGGGCGCCCCATACATAGAAAGCGAGAACCCATGGCACTGACAGGAGCCCAGGTCAAGCAGCTTCGCAGCATGGCCCATCACCTCAACCCCGCCATCATCATCGGTAAGTCCGATGTCAACGAGGGCACCGTCGAGCAGACGGTCGCCTACCTGGAGAAGCACGAGCTCGTTAAGTGCTCCGTGCTGGACGGCTCCAGCCTTTCTGCCCGCGAGGCCGCCGAGGAGCTCGCCGAGCGCTGCCACGCCGACGTCGTTCAGGTTATCGGCCGCAAGTTCTCGCTGTATCGCGAGTCCTCGCGCAAGGACATCGAGAAGATCAAGCTCGTCTAAGAGCCAATGATCCGGCGAGCCAACACATAGCAAGCTTACGGGTGCCCAAGTACTTCGGGCGCCCGTTTTTTATCGCTCGACAAGCACGCGCTTGAGCCTGCCTTCGACCAGGCGCTCATACAGGCGCCTTGTCTCGGGCTCGGGCACGCCTTGAACCTGCTCTCGCAGGTGGTGCATGTGGCCGCTGTATAGCTCGACAACATCGCGGCGTCGTCCCGCCGCACCGTAAACGCGCATGGCACAGCGAACCATGTCCTCGCGCGCAGTCTCTTGGCGAAGCCCCGATTCAACGAGCCAAATTGCCGATTGCAGGTCATTTTCCTCGAGAGCGGCATTCGCTCCCCTAATCATGCAGTCGATGTACTTGGATTGCATAATGTGGCGCATGCGCGTAAAAAACGTGGGATTGCAACCGGTGGGAACATACAGCGGCCCCGCGTAGAGCTGCTCAACCTTAAGACAAAGCTCAACCAGGTGAGGGCCTCTCGCGCCCATACGGTTTCCCAGGATCTCGCGGCTCAGCTGGTCAAAGAGCCTTACATCGGTCTTAACGTAGTCGCCGTTGAGCCCTATGCACTCGTTTTGGATGAGCACGCACGACTTGCCATCCGGCGTTGGACCCAAAGCCGAGCGCAAGCGCGATACCGTCGAATACAGATTGTTGCGCGCCGCGCTAAACTCGGCATGGGGCCACAACTCCATGGCGATTGTCTCGCGGTCGACCATGGCATCCATGCCCAACGCGAGCCGCTCGGCAAGTGTTGCCGCCTTTTTGCGACGCCACATCTTATCCGTGATGGGAAAGCCGTCGCGCTCGGCGCGAAATGTGCCAAACATGCGCATCTCAATATGGCCGATCGTATCGACAGCCTCAACCTCGCCCGCCTGGAACAGGTGCTCGCTTTCGCCCTCAAAATCATCGCGTAGTGAATACCGCGAAAGCTCACGCACCGGAAGCTTCTTGCGAATCCTGACGGCAGGCTCGCCCAGACAGTGCATCGCAAGACGCGCAAATAGCCGATACGATGGGTCTAAAATCCCCGAGCGATTCATAGACATCCAGGCGGCAAGATCGCTATCGCGGCCCGCAGCGGCCAGGTGCAGCGCCACGATCCAGGCTTCTGAGCCACCGACCTGCGTCTTGCTAATGTCGAGCAGCTCCGCCTCTTCGCGAACCGATACCAGCGACGTATTGCGCAGGTACGCCACGCGCTCCAGCAGCAACGCGTTTTCGCGCATGTACGCAATCGATTCGTCGGCGAGCTTGAGCACCTGAACCGCGCGGAACTTCGCGTTGACCGGCCGCCCCTCCGCCAGCGATTGCCAACCCTCCAGCAATAACCCAAACAGCTGAATTTGATTGTCACGAACACGCACCGCAAAGCGGTCGAGCTCGCCAAACGCCACATCGTCGGTCACGGGCAAGCCCGCGAGCAGGCGCCGCGCCGCGAGCACCATACGCAGCCAAATGGATGGTGCCTTAAGCCCGCGGATATCGAGCGCCTCGAGTATCTGCGCCATCTTGTCATCGCGCTCGTCGGGTTTAGCAAACGAGCCGTCGAACAGCTCCACCAGCATATGGTCGGCCTGTATGAGAATCCCCGCGATGTCGAGCTCGCAATCATAAGCTTTGCACGCCTTGAGCTTCGCGAGAACATTGCCGTCTTCCGCTCGCTCGGTTAGGTGGCGCTTGACCTCGATATGCGCGGACAGCATGTCGAGCACCTCGCAGGATGTCTGTTCTTGCACAACAGGGTTGGCGGGAAGCCCCAGGTCATTGTCGCCGTAAAAGGCGATAGTAAGCGCCTGGGCTATTTTCAGGGTAGCGGGGTCGACCTCGCGGGCCGCCTGGTCACCCGCACGTTCGATAACGGACGCCATATACCTTGCCAGCTTTGTATTGCACACGCTGACAGCCGCCAGATACACGCCGAGTGCCTCGGCGGCTGTCGGCTCTTGCTCCTGCTTTTCCGCATTGATCATCGCCGATGCTGCACGGCAAATGTCCCCTCCATGCCCGGTCAGGGCAAGATCGGCCCCATACTGCCCGGCAAGCTCCAACACCACACGGCGGTCCAAGAACGCATCGGCCAGGTCCATGGCCAAATCGCATCGGGCCGCCTTTATCAAAATGCGAGCAGCCCGCGATACAAGTTCGGGACGGATCTCGGCAACAAGCTTTCGCAGCCTCAGGCGCGCGTTGTCCTTAGCGCCCAAACACCTAAAGGTGCGATCAGACGGATCCACGCCAAAAATCGGATAATCGCGCACAAAGATGGACTGCTCGACCATCGAAAGCCTCACTCCGCACGCCTCTAGCTCCGCAATGCGGCCCTCGCCCATCAGTACCATCAAACAGGCAACGGTAAACAACAGGTTGTTCTCGAGCGATGCGAGATCGGCCAGCGCCGCACCGTACACGTTGACGATTTCGTTCTCGAGCAACCCGGCAACATCGCCCTGTCCATACATTCCCGTCTGCAAGGCAGATACCAGCTCAGGCACACCCTGTGTGAGCCGATAGAAATCAAGCGATGTGCTGATCGAGAAGGCCGTGGCCCATGACGAATACTCATAGGCGTGCACCTTGAGCATCTGCGCATTGACTTTTACAGAATCGCCCAGCCCATGGATAAGCAATCGGTTGGAGGGGCGGCAGGCAATAAAGACCCCCGTCCCCGTAGCACGTAAGCTGCGGATTCGATCGATGAGGTCCTCGGTTTCGTGCTGCTCGAGATTGGGCACGTTGTCGATCGCAACGAGCGAATGAGGTTTGTCCTTAAGCTCATCGGTGACAACCTCGAGCTGCATAAAGAGCTCGCGTCCAATCGCGCGGTCGGCCTCGATAATCCGAACCGGCCCTCGCGTGGGGTCCGATTTAACCTCCTGCACGTATTGCAGCAACACCGACGTCTTACCAAACCCGTCGGGCGCGTAGAGCAAAACAATTCCCGCCTTGCGCCCTTTAACGATGAGCTCGTTCATCAAGCGATCGCGCCGCACCATATAGCCGCCGCCCGTCGGCATCAACTCGAGGTCGTCCGTATTGCCCAGATCGTTTACCATGCTTGCTCCTCAACTCGACCATATGGACACCGTAGCTGCAGGACCATATGAGCCGCCCCGTGAATAGCGCGACTTAGAGTTTTTAATTGTCTGCCGGTACGTGTTTGGCAAGTTTTTGTACAGCGAGGCCCGACGGTAACTTATCCCCCGACCAATAGGTCTTTGCGCAGGTCAATGCGCTTGCCAGCATGTCCCATCCCATTTGCAGTGTAGCGCAGTCGGCTATTTTTATTTGAGTTGCGCAACTCGCCTACTCCTCGCTACCGCCTGCGACTCTATGGTGGCAAATGTGCATAGAATCTGCTATAGAATGAATCACAAAAATTTAAAACCCTCCAGTCAAGCACGCGGCAAGGTTTCCGTCATGTATACGCCACGGCGTATGTCCACTAAAAAGGCCCCCGCAAAGCGAGGGCCTTTTGAGAAACTATGTAAGATCGCTTGATCGCGTTACTCGCAGAGCGAAAGAGCGGCCTCGTCAGCAACGACAACGCAGTTGGTGTGCAGCTGCAGGATCGAAGCCGGGCATTTGGGCGTAACCGGACCATAGCACATATCGTGCACGGCCTGAGCCTTGGCCTCGCCGTTGGCGACAACCAGGATCATGCGGGCATACATGATGGTCTGGGTGCCCATGGTGTAAGCCTGACGGGGCACGTCATCGATGCTGTCGAACAGGCGGCTGTTGGCCTGAATGGTGCTCTCGGTGAGGTCGACGCAGTGCGTGCCCTTGGAGAAGTGGTCATCGGGCTCGTTAAAGCCGATGTGACCGTTGTTGCCAATGCCGAGCAGCTGCAGATCCGGGTAACCGGCGGCAGCGACGATCTTGTCGTACTCGGAGCAGGCAGCGGCGGCATCGGGGTTGGAGCCATCGGGCACGTGCGTGTTGTTCAGATCGATATTGATGTGATCGAAGAAGTTCTCGCGCATAAAGTAGTGATAGCTCTGGGGATCGTCGTGCGAAAGACCACGATACTCGTCCAGGTTATAGGTGCTGACCTCGGCAAAGTCAATGTCGCCCTTCTCGTACCAAGCAGCGAGCTGTTTGTAAGCGCCAATCGGGGTGGAGCCGGTGGCAAGACCCAACACGCAATCGGGCTTGAGGATAACCTGAGCCGAGATGATATTAGCGGCCTTGCGGCTCATATCCTCGTAGTCTTTAGCTTTAATGATTTTCATTACGCGTCCTTTCTCGTACAAGAGAGGCAAGGCTCCCCTTACAAGCACTTGCCCGCGGCCCGCGTCGGCCGCAACCAACGTGTGCGGCCACCAGGGCGAGGTCGCGTAATATATGTGTCTCGTGTCTAACCGCGTCGAGGCCCCTGCCCGTCCACGGTGACCCAAAGCCTTTTAGCTTCGGACAATCCCCATCTTGCCACGGAGGGCGTCCTCTTTCAAGGGCGCCCTCCGTAAACGTGTTTGAATTGTAGGCTAATGGCCACGTGTACTTGCTAGCGCTCGCGAGCAACGATGAGCTGGTCCATCTCCTCGACATGCTCGCCAACGGAGCCCTTGATGCTCGAGAACTCAACAGAGTTGCACACCAAGATGGGAACCGTCACATCGTAACCCTCGGCAGCAATTGCCTCGCGATCGAACTCGATGAGCACATCGCCCTTATGGACGACATCACCCACCTGTGCATGCACGCTAAAATGCTTGCCCTCAAGCTGGACAGTGTCCAAACCAACATGGATAAGCACGTCTAGACCATCGACCGTGTTGAGCGCAACGGCATGACCCGTGGGAAAAATCGCCTCGACCTTAGCGTCAGCCGGAGCAATCACACGTGTACCCGTAGGCTGAATCGCCACGCCCTGGCCCAAAAGGCCGGTAGCAAACGTCTGGTCTTTGACCTCGGATAACGGAATGACGTCGCCCGAGATGGGAGCATCCAGCGTAAGGACTCGACCACGCATACCAAAAGACCTCAGGACTTTAGTGAACATGCTCCCCCTCGGACATACCAATCAATCAAAATAACTTTAACAGTTTACCACTTGGCACCCGTTTTTGACCATTAGGGAAGTTCGCGCTTGACAACCTCGACGATGTCGTCAACCACACGCCGGGTCAACTCGTGCGTCTCGGCCTCGGCCATCACACGGACCAGCGGCTCGGTGCCACTCGGACGTACCAGAATGCGGCCGCGGCCGTTGAGCTCCTTCTCGGCGGCAGCGACGGCGTCCCAAATGGGCTGACAATCGTCCAGGCCGGCCTTATTGTCGGAATGTACGTTGACAAGTACCTGCGGGTACTTCTTCATGATGCCGGCAAGGTCGGTGAGGGTGCGGCCGGTGCGCTTGAGCACGGCCAGCAGCTGCAGGGCCGTCACCAAGCCGTCGCCGGTGGTGTTGTGCTCCAGGAAGATGATGTGGCCGGACTGCTCGCCGCCGATGACGGCACCGTCCTCGAGCATACGCTCGAGAACATAGCGGTCGCCCACGGCGGTCTGGACCATCTCGAAGCCCTGCTCCTTCATGGCGATGGAGAAGCCTAGGTTGCACATAACGGTCGAGACGATCTCGGAGTTGGCGAGCTTGCCGCGAGCGGCCAAGTCGGAGCCGCAGATGGCCAGGATGTAGTCGCCATCGATTTCGTTGCCCTCGCTGTCCACGAACAGCACGCGATCGGCGTCGCCATCGTGAGCCAGACCGATGTCGGCGTGGGTGCGCAGCACGAGCTCACGCAGGGGCTCAAGATGAGTGGAGCCGCACTCGACGTTAATGTCGGTGCCGCAGTAGTCGGTGTTGATGGCATGGACCGTGGCGCCCAGGCGCTGCAGTGCGGCGGGCGTGGTCTGGCAAGAAGCGCCGTGGCCGCAGTCGACGGCAACAACCAGGCCGTCGAGCTTAAGGCCGTCGAGCGTGTTGATGGCATGATCGACATATGCCTTGCGGGCGTCCTTCATCTTGATGATGTGACCCACACCGGCGCCGGTCGGCAGCGTGTCGGCAGCCATGGCCTCCTCGGACATGACCCAGGCGCTGATCTCTTCCTCGACAGCATCGGGAAGCTTCATGCCCTTGCGGCTAAAGAACTTGATGCCGTTGAACTCCGGCGGATTGTGCGAAGCAGAGATGACGATGCCGCCGTCGAGCTCGTTTTGGACGGTGAGCAGCGCCACGGCCGGCGTAGGGATAACGCCGCAGCAGTGCGGTCGGCCGCCCTCGGCCATAATGCCGGCGGTCAGAGCACTCTCGAGCATGGTGCCCGAAAGACGCGTGTCACGGCCGATGCAAATGTCCGGACCAAGGAACTTGGTCGCCGCACGGCCAAGACGAAACGCGAGGTCGCACGAGAGGTCGGCGTTGGCGACGCCGCGGACGCCATCGGTACCGAAGATGTTCTGGGGCATAGGATCGCTCCTTCCCAAGTGGGCAAAACGCAGTCGCCCACCCTAGTCGAAAAAGAAAAGCGGGACCCGCCGAGCAATCGGCAGGCCCCGCTTGTACATTGTATCTCGTAAGGAGATAAAACCTTAGCGCTTGGAGAACTGGGGAGCGCGGCGAGCCTTCTTGAGGCCGTACTTCTTGCGCTCGACCACGCGAGCATCGCGCGTAAGGAAACCGGCCTTCTTGAGGTCAGCACGGTAGTCGCCAGCGTTCAGAAGAGCGCGAGCGATGCCCAGGCGCAGAGCGCCGGACTGACCGGAGATGCCGCCGCCATCGCACAGAGCGATAACGTCGAACTGACCGGCGGTGTCGGTCACCTTGAAGGGAGCAAGGGCGTTCTCAACGAGCTGATGACGGCCGAAATACTGCTCGGCGTCACGCTTGTTGATGGTCACCTTGCCGGTGCCGGGGACGAGACGGACGCGGGCGACGGCGTTCTTACGACGGCCGGTACCCTGGTAGACAACGGTGTTCTCAGCCATCTTTAAGCCTCCAGCTCAATCTTCGTGGGGTTCTGGGCAGCGTGCGGATGCTCGGCACCAGCGTAGACCTTAAGCTTGGTCATCTGGGCACGGCCGAGGGTGGTCTTGGGCAGCATGCCGCGAACGGCGCGCTCGATGACCTTCTCCGGGTGCTTCTCCATAGCCTGGCGGAAGCTCTCAGCCTTGAGGCCGCCGTTGTAGCCGCTGTGGCGATAATAGGTCTTCGTGTCGGCCTTGTTACCGGTAAGCTGGACCTTATCGGCGTTGATGACGACAACGAAGTCGCCGCAGTCGCTGTTGGGCGTGAACTGGGGCTTGTTCTTACCGCGCAGAATCATTGCGATCTGGGTGGCAAGACGGCCCAGGACAGCACCATCGGCGTCGACGAGAACCCAGTTGCGCTGGACCTCGCCCTGCTTGGCGTAGTGAGTCGATTTCGAAATCACTTAGACTCCTCCATGTACAGTACGTGTTGTTACAGAGATTCACGGGGCTCTGCAAGTAACCCGTCCATATTACCCCGCTCGCCGCCCGAGTCAACAGGTATTTTGGTTCTGACCAGACTTTCTGCACATGTCGTCCATGGGTCATGACGTCGCGACACTAGCGCTCGACAAATGCCTCGATATCTCCCAGCAAGCGCTTTGCCTCCTGGCGGCCCTGAATATACAGGTCGAGGAGCTTTGCTGGATCGTGCTCAACGTGGCCGACCTCGACCGGCTTTTGCGGAGCAACGACCAGTGCGCGGCCCTCGCGCTCATACTTCCACAGATGCATGCGCTGGATGTTATAGCGGTCGTGGCGCGTCTCGATAGCCTCGAGCAGGTAGGGGTAGTCGGCATAGCGGGCGCGCGCGGCGGGCATAAACTCGTAGGGCTTTTTCTCGTACGAGCGGTCCTGCGTGACAATGACAACCGCGCGATCGAAGCCCGCCTCCTCCAGCACGTGCTCGATGGGAACCGAATCGGCTACGCCACCGTCGACGTATTTGTGCCCGTCAATCTCGACCGGCGGCGTCACCAGCGGCAGCGACGTCGAGGCGCGCACGGCATCGAGGTCGAGCACGGCGCTTTTGACCGGCAGGTACGCGGCAGTTCCAAAGAGCATGTCCGTCGCGACGGCGTACATCTCGATGGGGCTCGCATCAAACGTCACGTTGTCAAAGGGATCCAGGCGGTCCTGGACATCATTGAAGATAAAGTCGTAGCCCACAATAGAACCCGTGGACGCAAACGATGCGGCACCCATGAAGCGGTTGTCGTTGCAGAAAGCCAGGTTGATGCGGTTGGCACGGCCGATCTGGTGCGACTTGTAGTTCACGCCGTTGAGGGCGCCGGCCGATACGCCATATACCGCCGGAATCTCGACGCCGGCCTCCATGAGGACGTCGAGCACGCCTGCGGTAAACTGCCCGCGAAAACTACCGCCCTCCAAAACGAGCGCGACCTTGCCGGCGTTCTTTGCCTTATCTTCTGCAGTCATGTTGACCTCCTGCTGTTTCGTTTTGGCCTTCTTCTACCCAGTTTTACGGAGGAGAGCGCACGGGTTTTGGAGATGAGGAAGACGGGGCGGTCGGCGGGAAAGCGCATCCCACCCTGCGTTGCTGCGGCGTTTTCTTTACGCCCGCGCCCTGCGCAGAGTTCGATTCTCCGCGGTACGGGGGATCCGTTGATGCGGGGTTTGGCCAGCTGAGATTCGATATCATCGCATCTATATAGGTTTGAGGCTTTGCGCGGAGAATCCGCGTATTTGCTTCGCAAATCCGCACCGGCTTCGGCCGCCTGCCGGCGTCCTCGCCCGCGGGCTAAAAACGCTCACGCGTTTTCTTTACGCCCGCGCCCTGCGCAGAGTTCGATTCTCCGCGGTATCTGTATGTAATAAAAAAGCAGGTAGAAACACTTCTCTACCTGCTTGTAACTATTGGTGGAGGCGCGGAGAATCGAACTCCGGTCCACGAAAGCCCCCTGATTGGCATCTCCAAGCTCAGTCGCTGGTTTTGTCTCGGACGCTTTGCGCGCAGCGACACGCTCGCGGCGTCCTAACCGGTTCGGTCTTAGCCTGCGCCATACCGATTACGTGCGCAGGAGCATTCCCCTAAAATGACGTCGCGCCGGTGTCGGGGAAATCACCGGGTTGACGCGCCGCTATAAACTAAGCAGCGAGAGCCATAGGCTCAAAAGAAGAGTTGTTGTCAATTCAATTTGACGGTACCCCTGTTTAACGAGGCGAGGAGACCTCGGCTTGCTTCCTCTCTCAGAGCTATCGTGTCGAAACCAGTCGCCCCCGAATGCTGGGAAAGTCTGGATGGCGTCGGGCCTGCAAACACCCGATAACCGTCGACTTTTCAAGGAACACGCGGGTGAGCCCCGCTCGTGGATAGCTATCTTACCACGTTCTAAAGGATGACAGCTGCTCTATGCACGAGCTGTGAAGACCATAATGTGCACCATACTTCGCACTTTTGCCACCGAACGCGTCACGTATATTTTCGCCAAGCAAAATTGACCCGTCGAAAGGACCGTTATGGATACCAAGCAGCAACTCGTCAATGCCCTCGTGGGCCTGGGCTCAACCATTACCGAAGCTATGGATGTCATCGAGGGCTTTGTCCCCTGCGGACATCCCGCCCTCACGGTATCGAACGCACTCGTCGCGCTGGACGCTGACGATGATGCAGCTCTCGCCCAGCAGCTTGAGACCGTCGAGGGCTTTATCGACCACGTGAGTGAGAACCGCGGCGTGTCCGCCTACCACGGCATCGAGGTCGAGCTCGCGGGTCCCAAAGCCGATCTGCTCACAGCAATCTGCGAGGTAGGCGCCCTTATGCAGACCGCAGGCGTCAAGAACACCCAGGTCAACGAGTGGGTCTACCGCAGTCTGGCAGCACTAAACGATTCCGACGAAAAGGCTGCCGAAAAGCTCGCCGAAGCCCCCGTCATCAAGGCAGCGTTTGCCTAAAAAGGCCTGCACCCTGGCGTCTGCGGTACCGCCCGAATGCAGGCCATAAGCTCAATCGAAAACCCTAGCGCAGATACGCTTTCGCGTTGCCCAAGCTGTACGCAATCGTCGAGCCATTGTGCAGCAGCGACGACGTCTGCGGGGTAATCGCGCCGGCAATGCCCAACGCCAGGAGCGCTGAGTTGGTGAGCATTACCTTAGAGTAGGAGCTCGTCAGACGATCAATGAGGCCCTGGCTCATGCGGCGCAGGCGCACGATTGCGGCGAGATCCGTGTCGGTCAGGATGATGTCGGCGACCTCCTTGGCGATGTCGCTTCCACCGCCCATGGCCAGACCCACATCGGCCAGGCCCAGCGCCGGCGAATCGTTGACGCCGTCGCCCACCATGGCAACGTGGCGCCCCTCGCTCTTAATGCGCTCCACATAAGCGTACTTGTCCTCGGGCAGCAGCTCGGCCTTAAACTCGTCGACCCCTGCCTCTCGCGCAATGCGCTCGGCCGTGCGCTCGGAATCGCCCGTGAGCATGACCACGTGCTTGACGCCCAACGCGTGCAGGTCGGCGATGGCCTCGCGGACCCCGGGCTTAAGCGGGTCCTCGATACCGAGCACGCCCACAACGGTGCCGTCGACCGCCAGATACAGCGGCGACAGGCCCTGCATCTGGGACTCAATGCGCTCCTTAATGTCGGAATCGAGCCGCGCGCCCTCATCCTCGAATACAAAGTGCGCGGAACCGATGATGGCGCGACGTTCTTCAATGGACGAGGCAATGCCGTGTGCCACGATGTACTCGACCGCGGCATGGCGCTCGCGGTGCTCGAGTCCGCGCTCACGTGCCGCATTGACCACGGCGCGTGCCACCGGATGCGGAAAATGCTCCTCCAGGCAAGCGGAAAGGCGCAGGACCTCATCCTCGCTCCAGCCATCGGTGGTGAGTACGCAGGCAAGACGCGGCTGCGCCTCGGTGAGCGTGCCGGTCTTGTCAAACACAATGGTGTCGGCCTTGGCAAACGACTCAAAGTACTTCGCGCCTTTGACCATGACGCCCGTCTTGGCAGCATCGCTCATAGCGGTCATGACGGCGACCGAACCCGTGAGCTTGAGCGCGCACGAGTAGTCGACCATCAGTGCCGCTGAGGTCTTGATGAGGCTGCGGGTGGTAAGCGCAACAAGGCCCGCGAGCAGGAAGTTCCACGGGACGATCTTGTTGGCAAGGTCCTCCATGTGCGACTGGCCCTCGGACTTGAGCGAGTCGGCCGTCTGCACGAGCGAGACGATTGAGCGCAGTTTGGTTTGCGCCGTATTGGCGCGCACGCGCACCAAGATGCTGCCGTCTTCCACGACGGTACCGGCGAACACGTCGTCGCCCACGCTGCGCTCGACGGCCAGCGGCTCGCCGGTCAGGGTCGCCTGGTTGACCATAGCGCTCCCCTGCTCGACCACGCCGTCGATGCAAATGGACATGCCAGTGCGCACGGCGACCAGATCGCCGGGCTCAAGCTCGGTCGCGGCAACGCTTACCTCGGTGTCACCGACGACCCTTTGCGCCTTGTCGGGCACATCGAGCAGCGAGTTGATGAGCTCGTTTTCGCTCATGGCGCGCGTGTAGTCCTCGAGCAGTTCGCCCACGTTGAGCAGGAACATTGTCTGGCCCGCGGTGTCGACATCACGCTTGACGAACGAGATACCGATGGCCGAAGCGTCGAGCACGGGAACGGTCAGGCGCGGCTGCGCGAGCTCACGGAGGGCGGCGCGCAAAAAGGTCATGTAACCGGCGACGACAAACACCGCACGCAGGGGCGTGGGCAAAAACCATCGGCGCGCATAGTGGGCGCCGACAAGCGCGGCAAGATCCATGACGAGCTTGTTCTTGCGTGGCTCAAGCTGCATCACGTAACCCGTCTTTGCGTCGGCAATGGCCTGGGCATCGAGCGCACCCAAGGCGTCGAGCACGCCCGCACGACATTGCTCGTCATATTCGAGCGCCATCTGGCCGATGCGGCCGTAGACGCGCACCTTGTGCACGCCGTCGATATCGCCGCTGAGCTTAAGAAGTGCGTCGAGATCGCTCTCTGGCACAGGACCCGCCAATTGAAGACGGGTCCTGCCGGGGATCTCGCTAATAATCGAGAATCTCATAGTTTGTGCCTGGGAGTGCTACTCGGCTGCCTTGTCCGCAGCGGCCTCGCTCTGGGTGATGTAGGCCGCCTCGGCAACCATGTCGTCGACATTAGCCTTGGCCTGCTCGACCATGTCCTGGTAGCCATTCTTGATGCGCATGCCGCACGCGATACCCTGCACGCAGGCATTCTTTACCGGAGCGCTGGTAAGCAGCTTGATGCCGGCCGTGCCAAGCAGAAAACCGCCACCGACAAGCAGGGTATTGAACGTCGACTTCTTCATGTTGCTTCTCCCTTTTGCCGCATTGGACGCGGCACGGTGCCTCAGCACTCGAGTAAACAAGTTTGCTCGAGCACACTTTTGGAAAAGAGTTTAGTTTATCTAACTATTGAGGTCAACAAAGGTTAACTTTTTGGAAATCTTAAGGTGCGGAACAGCCGGCTTCTGGCGATCCGCCCGCCGCGATGCACATCCGTGACGCCAAAGAGGAGTCCCTCTTCTCTCCAGCAAATTGAAGGTGAATGGTTTTCCGCGAAGTGAACGAGCAAAATTGGGCCCCCGAAGCATCCGCATTTTTTCGCAGCAAAACCGCAGGGAAAACTCGACAAAAACCGCAGGAAACCGAACCAGAAAAGTGTTGATGTTTCAGGGGTCCAAAATAGGTCGTTCACTTCGCGGAAAAGTATTCACCTTCGTTTTCAACATCCACAAAAAATGAGGGCGTCAATGGCGCCCTCATCACCAAATTCCATTCAGCCCCACCTGACCCGAACGGCCGAGTCGTCTGGCCGGGGAAGCCCCGAGTCGCCGGGGTGTTTGCTCCAAATGAGTTCCGCACGCAAAGAAGGCCACTTAATGTGGCCTTCGTCTTGCGCAGGACTGTTCGAAATTTTGAGGAAGCACCCGCTCTGCCGGGGCTCCCGGGTTCCCGTTTACGAGAGCGACGTTCTCAGCAACTCGTTGAAGAGCTTCGGGTTGCCCTTGCCGCGGCTTGCCTTCATGCACTGGCCCACCAAAAAGCCGATAACCTTCTGGTTGCCGTCACGATACTGCTGCGCCTGATCGGCACAGTTAGCCAGCACCTCGTCCACGATCGGCTGCAGCGCGCCGGCATCGCTCACCTGACGCATACCACGCTCGTCGACGATCTTGTTGGGATCGTCACCGGTCTGGGCCATGGCCTCAAAGACCTCGTGCGCCTGGTTGGAGCTGATGGCATCGGTCGCCAGCAGCTTGGCAAGGGCTGCCACCTGAGCCGGTGCAATACCGGACTCGGCCAGCGAGACGCCCGCGCCCTTAAGGTAGGCGATCATCTCGTTGACCAGCAGGTTTGCGACCGTCTGGGCCTCTTTGCCAGCCATACCGGCAGCGGCGGCCTCAAAGAAGTCGGCAAACTCGGGATCGCCGGCAATCTGCTCGGCATCGGCCGTCTTAATGCCAAAGTCGGCCTCAAAACGGACGCGCTTGGCATCGGGCAGCTCGGGGATCTCGCCACGGCAGCGGTCGATGAACTCGTCGTCCAAATCGAACGGCGCCAGATCGGGGTCGGGGAACAGACGATAGTCGTCGGCCGTCTCCTTGACGCGCATAACCACGGTGCGCTTACGGCTGGGCTCCCAGTGGCGGGTCTCCTGATAGATGATGCCGCCCTCCTCGAGCACCTCGGCCTGACGGCAGATCTCGTAGGCAAGGCCGTCATGCAGGCTCTTAAACGAGTTGAGGTTCTTGAGCTCGGTCTTAGTGCCCAGCTTGGTCTCGCCGCGGCGGCGCAGCGACACGTTGCCGTCGCAGCGCATAGAACCCTTCTCCATGGAGCAGTCCGAAATGCCCAGCGTCACAAAAATGCGACGGAGCTTCTCCATAAACAGGCGGGCCTCCTCGGGCGTGCGCAGATCAGGCTCGGTGACGAGCTCAATCAAAGGCGTGCCGCAGCGGTTGTAGTCGACGAGCGACTCGGCAGCGGCGGTAATGCGGCCCTCGGCACCGCCCACGTGGACCATCTTGGCGGCGTCCTCCTCCATGTGGATGCGCAGGATGCGAATGGGCACCGTGTAGGAACCGTCCTCGCGGCGCTCGGGCATCTGCAGGTTGGACGCATCATAGCTGGCCAGATGACCGGAGCGCTGATTGCCCTCGCGCATGGTCGACGTCATGGACGTGGACAGGCCCTCGGCGTTGGCCGAGGCGCTCGCCAGGCTCTGGGCCTCGGCCTCGCCAAACGCGCAGTCGGGGCGCTCGGCGGCACCGCGACCGGTCACGTCCAGGTCCAGGTGACCGTACATGGCAAAAGCGACCGGACCCTGCGTAGTCTGGAAGTTCTTGGCCATATCGGGATAGAAGTAGTGCTTGCGGTAGAACATCGAGTGGCGCTGAATCTCGCAGTTGGTGGCGAGACCGGCCTTGACGATGCTCTCGATGGCGCGCTTGTTGGGCACCGGCAGGGCGCCGGGCAGGCCCAGGCACACCGGGCACACGTTGGCGTTAGGCTCGTCATCGTGGCTGAGCTTGCAGTTGCAGAACATCTTGGTATCGAGCGCGGTGAGCTCGGTATGGATCTCCAGGCCGATCACGGCCTCCCAATCCTGCAGGACCTCGGAAAGCTCCTTCATTACAGCTCGCCTCCCTTCCCGGCAAAATCGGGCGCGACGGAAAGCGCGGGCGCACCCGTGGCGGCATCGGCAAAGCCGCGCTCCAGGGCGCGGGCAAACGTGAGCAACTGACGGTCCTTAAAGGCAGGTCCCACCAGCTGGGCAGAAACGGGCAGCTGAGTATCCTCGCCCAAGCCCAGCGGCACCGAGATGCCACCGTTGCCGCAAATGTTGAGCGAGATGGTGTACAGGTCGGAGAGGTACATCTGCGTGGGGTCGCTGATCTCGCCAAACTTAAAGGCCGTGCGCGGCGAGGCGGGCATGAGAATGGTGTCCACCTTGGCATATGCGGCGTCGTAGTCCCGCGTGATGAGCGTGCGAGCCTTTTGCGCGGCGTAGTAGTACTTGTCGTACACGCCCGAGCTCAGCAGGTAGGCGCCGAGCATCTGACGGCGCTTGGCCTCGGCGCCAAAGCCGTGGGCGCGCGAGAGCGAGCTCTGGTCGGACAGGTTGGCGCAGCCCTCCTCCTGATAGCCATAGCGAATGCCGTCGAAGCGGGCCAGGTTGGAGAACGCCTCAGCCGGGCCGATGACATAGTAGGCGGCGATGGCGGCGTCCAGGTGCGGCAGGTCAACCTCGACCAGCTCGGCGCCCTGGTTCTGCAGCTCCTGGGCGGCGCGCTGAACAGCGGCCTTGACCTCGGGCGTCAAGCCCTCGGCCTCCATAAACGCGGGGATGATGCCCACGCGCTTGCCCTCGATGCTGTCGTTAAGATGCTCGGTAAAGTCGACGGCGCAATCCTGGCTGGTGCAGTCATACGGATCGTGACCCGCGCCGGTAAGCGCGTTCATGGCCAGCGCGACATCCTCGACCGTGCGACCGAAGGGACCCACCTGGTCGAGCGACGAGCCAAAGGCAACCACGCCGTAACGGCTCACGGCGCCGTACGTGGGCTTAAAGCCCACCACGCCGCACAGCGACGCCGGCTGACGAATGGAGCCGCCGGTATCCGAGCCCAGCGAGAGCGCGACCTCGCCCGCGGCGACGGCGGCAGCGGAGCCGCCCGAGGAGCCGCCGGGCACGCGCTCGGTATCCCAGGGGTTGTTGGTGCGGTGGAACGCCGAGCTCTCGGTGGAGCTGCCAAAGGCAAACTCGTCCATGTTGGCCTTGCCCATGGGCAGACAGCCGGCATCGAGCATGCGCTGGACGCAGGTGGCGGTGTAGACACTCTGGTAGTTCTCGAGCATGCGGGAAGCGCAGGTGGTGCGCGTGCCCACGAGGTTCATGTTGTCCTTAATGGCCAGCGGCACGCCCGCGAGCGGGGGCAGCGGCTTGCCTGCGGCACGGTCGGCATCCACGCGCGCGGCGGCCTCGAGCGCAAGCTCGGGCGCCACCTGCAGGAATGCCTGGACCCCGCCCTCGCGCGCCTCGATGGCGGCAAGAGAGGCCTTGGCCACCTCGGTAGCGGTAAAGTCGCCGGCGGCAACGCCCGCGGCGATCTGGGCGGCGGTAAGGGAATCGAAGCTCTGCGCCATTATTCGCTCTCCCCCTCTCCCAAAATGGACGGCACGCGGAAGTAGCGGTCGCGCGCGCTGCCGGCATTTTCGAGCGCAACGTCGAGCGGCAGGTCGCGCTCGGGCTCGCGCAGGTCATCGCCCATCACGTTGGACAGGCTTCCGATGGGATGGAACGTAGGCTCCACGTCGGGCAAGTCATATTGCAAGACGGGCTCGAGCATCTGGACGGCATCGTTCATGTAGGACGTCATCTGGGTGAGCTCGTCATCGGTCAGTGCGATCTTTGCGTACTCGGCGATGCCGCGCACGTCTTTCTCGCTGAGTGCCATAGGCGCTCCCTTCCGCATAACAGTTAAACCGTTCTAGTATACAAGGCAACGCCGCTTGGAGCAGGCGCTTTACTCAAATGCAGCGAAAACGTAACGAGGGCGGCGGTTGGCAGGCGGCGGGCTGGCGGTTCTGCAACGAAACCGCACCGTCCATAGCGAAAACCGTCTCGTCCGCAGCGAAAAGCATCACAACATTCGACGCTTTTCGTCAAAATCGCGATTTTCATCGAATGTTGTGATGGTTTGGAAGCCCCGGCCACCACAAAGGTGCCTGTCCCCATTGTGGTGGTTCTGGAGAATGTCTTATGCCGAGACTTTGGTCTTGCGGCGCTTGCGAACCGCGTGGATCACGATGTCCAGCAGCAACAGCACAATGGCTACGACCACGATGAGCACGGCAAACTCGCGCTTGCCCCAGTGGCGACCGGCCAGCGACTTTTGCGTGTCGACGTCCTTCTTGCTGCACTTGGTGCGCACGCAATGCACCAGCAGGCGATGGTCGTTCACGCCGTAGGGCGTGCAGGTGACGAGCGTCAGCTTGTCGGCGCCGGGCTCAATGGTCAGCGACTCCATCTCCTCGGGCAGCACCACCTCGGAGTCCACCATCTTATAGGCGAACGTCTTGTTCATGGTGTGCAGCAGCACCAGGTCGCCGGGCTCCAGCGAGTGAATGTCGTCGAACATGCTCAGGTTGCGCATACCCGAGTGCGCGGTAAGCACGCAATGCGTCGAGGTGCCGCCCACCGGCAGGCTCGTGCCCTCCAGGTGGCCGACGCCCGCCATGAGGACTTCCTCGCTCGTACCGTGGTAGATGGGCATGCTCACGTCGATGGAGGGGATCTCGACCCAGCTCATCATGGGATCGCGGTCAAAGATGAGTTGCTGAGCGTAGGGCTCGATCTGGTCGGCGGGAAGCTCGGTGGCCCCGCCGGCAAGTTGCTCGTTATAGGAGCGCGCCTGGAGCAGGATGCGCTCGCGCTCCTCGGCAGACAGCGCGTCCACGGTGCTGGACACGGTGCTGATCTGGTTGAACACGCCCGAGGCCTCGAGCCGGTCCAAGATCCACGGCCAGGTCATAAGGCCCACGCCAATAAGGATGATGACGATGGTGATGAGCCGGTCGGCCCAGCGCGGCAGTCGCTTGCGACGGCGCTTGGCCTTGGGCTTGGGCTGAGGTTTGGGCTGAGGGCTTGAGCCGCCGTTGTCCGCAGCGTTATTGCTCTTCATATGTTTGGTGCCCTGCACCATCGCCGGTCACTCCTCTACAACTCAAGTTGTCTAAACAAATAATAGCCGATTAGCGAGCTTCCGCGGCTGGCAACGCAGCTAGACTGCACCGTCCAGTCGAGGATAAGCCAGCATTTGAGTTTTCAAAATGTCCCGGATCGGCGGGGCGATTCGGGATACAATGTCAGTAGAAAACGACGCACCCCGCGTAAATGTTTGGGAGCGCGGGCGGCCTAGTTTTCTGGTTTTGTTAAATGCCCGGGATCCGACCCCCGGGCATTCTTATTTGCGCTTGTTGCGGCGCAAATGCCTTCTACCGTCCGCACCGCGCGTGCGCCTACGGACCTTAAACCGAACCTCATACGAGTCAAGAAACGCGATGACGAACGTGCCCACCGCCGCGAGGGCGGCGAGCGCGTTAAGGAATTTCAGCATTTGGGGACCTCCGATCGAGTCGTCGGCCGCCCGCGCACGGGATGCGTCGCAAGGGTATTTTACTGCGAGCACTCGCACTTACAGCTGGTAAACGCAATATTTGCAAACATCTGTTCGCTAATCATACACTCGATCATACAAGCGATGGAGGCTGGCTGCGTTATCAAAAAAAACGGGGCAGACTCCAGCGCGGAGTCTGCCCCGAAAAGAGAATGGCAAAGCAAGAGCGTAGATGGACGAGAAAAGTGTCCGCAAGTCTCATGGCCATCACATCCCACCTGCCAAAGGGATGGGTGAGCGAGCGTTACTCGTGCTCGGACTCCTCAGCCTGCTTACGGCTGCGGATGAGGTGTGCCACGCCGATGCACAGCACTGCGCTGCCAGCGATCCAAGTGAAGGTCACGCCGTTAAGACCGGTCAGCGGGAGGCCGGAGCCTTTCTTGTTCTTGACGGTAAGGGTAACGGTGCCGCCACCAGAAGAGGAATTGGTGACGAGACCAGAACCATTCTTGGATGTGGTCACCGTCAACGTATTCTCGCCCTCATTCTGATTAAGACCCGTGGCAGTAATGGTGAACGTGAATTTGGGCACGGTGTTATAGCCGGGGAGCGTATGGGTCTCCTCGACCGTGTAAGCGCCAGCATCGAGGCCCTTGACGCTGATTTCGCCCTTATCATCAGTCGTAAAATCATAAGCAGTATTGCCCAAAGAACCGTTCACTTAGACATACTGGGCGCCGGCGCCCTCGTCGGTTCCCTTGGAAGAGGTGCCGGGCGGAGAGCGGAGCATGGCCACCGGACCCACCGAAACACATCTCCACCGTTCCTTCAACTGGGAAAATGCCGCCCCGGAGCCCGGGAGGGACCCCGGGGGCTTTCGGCTAACTGCGGGAACGGCCTATCCGCTCAGTATGTTCAGCTGAGATCAGAAATCAACCGGAGAAATCGACCCTACTAAAAGGAGGCCGTATATGAAGACTGTATATCCCTTTTGCCTCCATATACACAAGAAGCGCCCCTCGGGGCGCTTCTGAGAGGCTCCCCCCTAGGATGGACCCCAGGGGGAGCCTATGGACCTCAAAGGCCGCTGCGAACCGTTCGCAGTCGGGCCGTCGAAGGCCTCGTTACTTAAGCTCAGGCCAGAAATCCTTGTTGGCCTCGATCATGTCGTCGAGAATCTCCTTGGCGACCGTCATGGACGGCACGGTCTTGTTGAGCGTGAACGCCTTGAGCGCCTTCTCATACGAACCCTCGATGCACGCCTCGACCACGAGCTTCTCGGAGTTGAGCTGCTGCATCATGAGGCCCTGCTGGAACAGCGGGATGTTGTCGCGCGAGATGACCTCGGGGCCGTTCTTGCCGATGTAGGCGGGAAGCTCGACCATCGCGTCGTACGGCATGTTCGGGATAGCGCCTCGGTTCTGGCAAATGACCAGGAAGCGAGCGAAGGCGCTGTACTTCGAGCGATATTGAGCACCAATGCGGGCGCTACCGCAGGTGTCGCCCGCGATACTCGGGTGAATAAGCATCGGAATCGGGGGAAGCCGAGGAGGCTGAAGCAGAGGAGGCGAAGGGGGCCGCAGGCCTGAAGGCTCCCACGGCCCACCCGTTTCCGCCATCGCCACCAGCCGCGTCGGCGTCCAGCGTCACCGCGGCGGCAACGGCGGCGCGCTGCGCCGCGCGCCGCTTCTTGCGCACGCGCCCGGCCACAACGAGACCCACAACAATCGCCAGCAGCGCGCCCAGAACGCCCAGCGCCACCGCGGTGGTGTTGATGCCCTGCGCGTCCTCGGGCACGGGGACCTCATCCGGAATGCTTGCACGCACACCCGATACCAGCAGGCGGTGCGAGTTCACGCCGTAGGGCGTGCAGGTCATGAGCGTCACGCGGTCCTCGCCGGCGGTCACGCGCAACTTGGAATCGTCGTCGGGCTCGATCACGTCTATGCGGTCGATCTTGTAGCCCAGTTCTTCGCCCATCACCTCGATGTAGAACGAGTCGCCCACCTGCAGCTCATCCAAGCGCGTGAACAGGAGCGAGCCCGGCACGCCACGGTGACCGGTGAGCACGGCATGCGTGCTCTCGCCGCCCACGGGCAGCGACGTTCCGTACAGGTGGCCGGCGCCCGCGGCGAGCACCTCGGTGGAGGTGCCGTGGTACACGGGCAGATTCACGTCGATCTTGGGGATACGCACCGAGCACATAAGGCCCGATCCCGCGTTAAGGAGTCCCTGGTAGGTGGTATCTTGCGAGGCGATGGAATCCTCAGAGCCAGAGGCGGTGGAGGCGCCAGAGGTGTTTCCAAACGGGTCCACGACCTCGCCGATAACGTCCTGACCGCCGGCAGCCAGCTGCTCGTTATAGGCGCGAGCGGCCGCGAGGGCCTCCTCCGCTTGCGGATAGGGCCAGCCATCCACGGTGTTTTGCGCAGCGGTAACGGCGGCAGTTTGCTCGGCCTGGGACATGGCGCGCAGGACGAGGGGCGTGGCCACGATAACAAAGCCGGCGGCAAAGCACAGAAGGGAAAGCAGGCGCAGGACGAGGGGCTGTTTACGCCGGCTGGTGGAAGCCGGGTTCGAACCGCCCCTCGGCGTGCGCATCGTCGATACGGGCTTGATTGCCTCCATGTGGTTCACCTCCGGGGGTGTGGGTGCGAGGACACGGTTAATGCACCACACCCCGCCGCGGGTCCAAGCGCGACGGGGTGCGGCGAAAGGGAATGTGAGAACGCGGCGCACGGGCGCTGATAGGAGACGACGATCGCCCGCTCGCCGCGTCATCAAGCTAGGGAATTAAGAGCGCATACGTGCACTCAGGGCAAAGGCGGCGCCAGCAGCCATGAGCAGCACGCCCACGGTGATGAAAACCTTGATGCCCAGGTCACCGGTCAAGGGCAGCTCGGTGAGGTTCTTGGCGTTCCAAATCTTGATGGTCGAGTTCTCAACGGAGACGCGAGAGTCGTTATCGTTTGTACCCTTGGCATAAGAAACGGCAATGATGGTCTTCTGACCCTTGGGATTGTTGGCATTCACCGTAGCGGATACCGTAAAGTTGAACTTCGGCAGGGAGAGGGCGGTGTAACCATTGGGAGGAACGATCTCCTCGATCTCATACGTGCCAGCATCGAGACCATTGAAGTCGATGACGCCATCAGCTTTGGTGGCGAACACGCCGGCTTCGGCACCAGCCTGAGTATCCTTCGGAGCCGCGGGCAGGGTCTTCCATGCGCCGTTCTCGTAACCGAGATAGCTGTCTCCCGCCTTAATCGTGAACTTAGCACCCCGGAGCTTAGTGGTCATGTCCTTGGCGGTCTTCAAGATGTTGAACTTATAGGAGTAGACATTCACCTCGTCACCAGGAATGGTCTGCTCATCGGAGGTGTTGTTGGGGTTGTGCGACCAGGTGAGTGAGTCCTTGTTGGGGTTGCCCTTGATGTCGGTGGAATCAGAAAGCTTGGCATCAGCATCAAGGGTGGCACTCACTAGTACGGTCACCTTTGCGCCCTCGTCCAGCTTAGTGGCGCCCTCACTCTGGTTCACATATTTGCCAAGGTCGATGACGGTATCTACACCATTGGCGTACTTTTCATCGATATCAGTAGTGGCAGCATAGGAAACACTGTAGTCGGTATCCGCCTTAAGAGTAACGTCTCCAACCTTGACCGATACAACGTTTACGCCTTTGGGGGCGTCATCGACAAACGAAGAAATGGCAGAACTAGCAGTGTCGTTGATCTTGAACACACGGCCGGTCGAATAGCCGGTGTAGTAAGGAACGGTAGTCTCAAGCGTGTAGTACACGGTGTCACCCACGGAGAAGGACGGCTCATCGTTGTAGGTACCGTCAGCATTGGCAAGATGCTTGGAGATATTCGGAATCACGTTCTTCACGGTAACGGCACCATCGATATCGGTGTCCGGAATGCTCGTCGGCGTAATGATGGGCAGTGAGAAGGACTCCTTGTCAGCAGCGGGACTGGTAGCGTCCTTCAGGAACCAGATACCCGGGACTTTAAAGGTTTTCACATTGGCGTTGTTGTTCGTAGCCGTGGTGAACGGGGTTGCAGTAGAAGCCTCAGGGAAGGTCTGGTCCTCGAGGTTCTGGGCAAAGGTGCGCAGCGCGGCGTCGTTGTTCCAGGGCGAGGAGAGGTTAGGGGTTCCGGTATTGCTAAACACATGCATGATCAGGAAGCCCATAGGGTTGTTCGACGAGTTGCCGTCGGACACATAATAGTTCTTGTCCTGCTTGTAGGCAGTAAGCACGTTCTGGGCATTGCCCGTCTTATCAATGACAGCATTGAAGCCCATCGCGGCCTCGATGGTGCTCACGAGCTTCTCGTTGGTATCAATCGTATAGGCAATCGACTTGTCATTGTTAACAACAACGTCCTTCAGCTCGGCAAGCTGCCAGCCGTTGAACTCGTGATCGGCAGCATCCGTCGACTGCTTGTTGATCGTAATGCTGTAGGTGGGATCAGCCTTGGCCACAGGCGCTCCACCCACCAGGCCGGTTACGACGATCGCTACGGCGGCGGCGCCGGCGATCAGCTTTTGTACGAATCGGTTCATGACTCCCCTTTCAGAAATGAGCCCGACATTCATAAACATCTATCTACCAGCGCCATCGGACGGGTCGTCCTGGCGGCGCTTTGTAGCGAACCAATACGCTCCCGCAGCGATGCCGCTCAGAAGCATGAGACCGGCGCCCACGAGGAGCATGGAGTTCTCGGTCCATCCCGCGCCGGTGAGCGGGAGGTCCGTGAGGACTTTCACGTTGGTGAAGGTGGAGGCGGGAATGGCGTTCGCGGGCGCGTTGACATCGCCGATGGCCTTGCCCGGATTGATCTCGTTGCCCATGTCGTCCTTTACCTGCGTGACCGTGGTCGAGGTGGTGAGACCGTTACGCTTGCCCGCCTCATTCAGCTTGGCCTCCACTGTAACGGCTACCCGGTACTCGGCCTTGGAATAGCGCAGCTTGTCGACAGGGCCCGTGGTGGGCTCGACTTCCTTCACCGTGTAGGTGTAGATCTTGGCGCGAGTCGGGTTCGAAGCGTCAATCGCGGCAAGATCGTCCTTGCCGAATGTGATCTCCCCAAATTTCGCCACGATGTCGTTGACCTTGGTCATATCGATATCGCGCTCGCCGAATGCCTGCCGCTCGTAGGCCAGGTCGATGTGGTGTTCGTGTGCGTAATCGATGATACGGCGAGCCAAATCGGCAATGTCGCCGGACTTGTTGAAGGAACGACCACGCAGCAGCACGCGTTGCATAAGAGGGCGCATCGCCTTGACCAACTTGTACCGGTCTGACTTCACCTTCACCATCCAACCGTCGGCAAAATATAGCACCACGCCTTCACGCGGGCTTGCCTTGGCTTCGCCGATTGCCTGGGCGACTTCTTCCGGCGAATGGCAGATCGCCACCGTTTCCGGCCGCACGAAGCCGCCGGCAAGAGTGAACGTTTCCTCGTGAGCGGCATCGATGGAGAACGATTCGGCATTACGAATCAGATGCAGCAAGCGCAGCCCGGATGATTCGTATCCAACGATGTGCCGGTCGGACTCGCGATCGATGACTTCAAACGCCGCCGTGACATTCCACTCATGCAACATACGCCACAATTCGGCACGTACCGCTGAATCTGAAGGAAACGGGCGCTCGATAAGCGCGGAATAATCCGTTTGCCCCGACTTCGACCAGAAGCGGAACAATCCAGGAGTTCCCGCCGCGCCCACGAGCCCGAGAAATCCGTTCTCCTTGCGCTCAACGCGCACGGGCAACGACTCTGGATGTTCTTGAGCGTGATTGACGACTTGGGCGAACGATGTCCCCTCCGTCTCGTCCACAGCAAAGAACTTCTCGAACCCGCGTTGCACCACCTGACCGTTGCCGCCGATAAAAAGCCCTCGCGCATTGATGGTGCGATCCGTCCACCGATGTTCACGAAATGCCTCTGCAG
>USBA01000008.1 GCA_900552735.1 uncultured Collinsella sp.
CCGCCAGCCTGAAAACGGAATTTGAGGCGCGGTCGCTCGACGTGATCGCGCTGGTCGAGGGGAACCCGAAGAAATCCGGTCCGTTCGTCGAGCATCTGGACCAGGTGCTCGCCATTACCTTTACCAAAGATGCCGCGGCCGAGATCCGTGACCGCGTGCGCCGCGCGCTCATCGACGAGGGCATGGACGAGGAAGCCCTGACCGTCGACGATGCGTGGATCTCGACCATTCACGGCATGTGCTCGCGTATCCTGCGCGCGCATGCGCTGGAGCTGGGCATCGACCCCGAGTTCACGGTGCTCACCGATACCGACGAGCTTATGGACCAGGCTGTTGAGCATGTGTTGGCCCGCGCGACGGCGCCCGATGCCGCCCCCGAGCTCGCGGCATCGCTCAAGGCCCTCTATGCCTGGTATCCCATGGCGGGCGAGGGCGGTTCCTTTGGCGCTGGCGCGACCATCAAGGGCCTGGTGCGCGACCTGCTGGAGCTGTCGAGCCAGTTGCCGGGCGGTATGGACGACGTGTGCGTGGCGCGCGGGCAGGCCGATACCTCGGCACTCGCCGATGCCTATCGCGCGGCGCTGGGCGCAAGCAAGGCCGCGACCGAGAAGGCGCAGATGGCACTCGACGCCATTGACGCGTTCGAGGCGAGCGGCAAGACCATGGCCGATGCAGCGCGACTCATGATGTCGTGCACCATGCCGCGCGCGAGCAAGGCATTCCCTAAGGAGCAGGTCGAGCTGCTCAAGGCCGAGGCCGCCGATGCGTTTATCAATATCGTGCTTGCCTGCGGTGGCCCGGCGCTCGATGCGCTGGTGGGCCTGGCCCGTTCCGTGGAGGCTGAGTATCGCGCGCTGAAGGCTGCCCAGTCCGCCCTCGATAATAACGACCTGCTGCGTATGGCCTACGAGGCCCTGCGCGATTACCCTGCCATCCGTGCTGCGTACGAGGGCCGCTTTAAGATGGTCATGATCGATGAGTTTCAGGATACCGACCAGATGCAGGTCGATCTGATACGCTACCTGACGGGTGCGGGGGAGCGCGCGCTGTGCACCGTGGGCGATGCGCAGCAGTCCATCTATCGCTTCCGTGGCGCCGAGGTCGAGGTGTTCCGTCGTCAGGAGCGCAAGGTGGGCTCGTCTGCCGCGCCCGAGGCGACTGCCGTGGCCGATGCCCCTGCCGGCGAACTCGTCAAACTCGTGCGCAACTTCCGCAGCCACGACGAGGTGCTGCGCTACGTAGCACGCGTCTTTGACGGCAACACCGGTGGTTTGATGCAGGGGTTCTTGGATCTTGAACCGAGCGACAAACGCGAGGACAAGCTCAAGGCGAAGGCTTCGCGCCGCCAGGCGCTGTTCGTTGCCGGTGGCAGCACCCAGGAGCGAACGCAGGCGAAAGCTCGTGCGATTGCGGAGCGGTTCCAAGCGCTCGTCAAAGCGGGCCAGCCCCAGGGCGGCATGGTACTGCTGCTGGGCCGCATGACCAACGCCGACGTCTACGCCCAGGCCTTCCGCGATCAGGGGCTCGACTGCGTGATCGCAGGCGGCTCGGTCTTTGCCCAGGCAGCCGAGGTGCAGACGGTGCGCGCCCTGGTCTGCGCGCTCGCCAATCCGGCCGATACGGCGCAGGGCCTTATGCCACTGCTCGCCTCGCCGATGTTTGCGCTCGGTGCCCAGGAGTTCCTGGCGCTGGCGACCAAGCTCGATAGCGAGACAGGGGAGACCTCGCGCCGGAATATCGACATGGGCATCATGAGCGATTTCGACGTGCCGGGTTTGCAAGACTTGCCGCTTGTGACGCGCGCCCGCGAGGTGTTGCGCTATGCGCTTCGTCGCGTGGGCCGCGATTCGTACGCCGCCATCGCGCGCGACGTGGTCAACGCCTCCGGCTGGTTTGTGCGTCTGGGACAGCGTGGTCCCGAGGGCAAGGCCATTGCCGCCAACGTGCTCAAGGCGCTCGACGCCGTGGCTGAGGCTGAGGCCGAGTTCGGCAACTCGCCGCGTTCCATCGCGCTTGCCTTCGACCGCTTCTTGGCGGGCAAGGAAGCCCCGGGTGCCCTCAACGAGGAAGGCGACGGCGCGGTGCGCATCATGACGGTGCATGCCTCCAAGGGTCTGGAATATCCGGTCGTGGCGGTCGCCGAGTGCTTTGGCGTGCGTAAGTCCTCGGGTGCGGCACAGATGGGTCGCGTCGAGGGCGGAGCGCAGGTCGTGGCACTGCCGGCACGCTTCGACGGCGTTAAGCTTGCCGACGGTACCTTTGTGAAGGGCGACGACGTCAAAAAGCAGTTTGAGCACGCGTTTAAGGGCAAGGGCACGTCGCTGTGGCTGCCGCCGGAGCTCATGGAGGACGTCTGTGCGACGGGTTCTCCCGCCGAGGCATTTGCTCGCCTGCGCAACGCCGACCTGCAGCTTTCGCTCGAGGAGCGGGCCCGCTTGCTCTACGTTGCCATGACGCGTGCGCGCGAGCTGGTGATCTTGGCGATGGATGCCGGCGTGAGCCGTGGCAAGGTGACGGCGCCGACCTTCGATGTCGAGACGGACCTCACCTACGACGTGCTGCGCCGTATTTTGCCGACCGACGCTCTGGACGTGCCGCAGCTCGATGCTGACCGCCTGGTGTTCGACAACTCCCAGCCGGGCGACTACGAGCTCATTTCGCTCGCGGGCTTTACCTTTGGCGAGCAGGCGTTTGAGGCCAACGCTTCGCTGGATGCCGAGGGCAGGCTTGTTCGTGGCGATGCCGATACGGATGCTGCCGACGATTCGGCCAGTACAATCGTCCCCGGTCCTGCCGACCCCAAGCCCGATTCGTTTGAGCTTGTGTATCCCCAGGCAGTGGGCGTGCGCATGGGCATCTGTACGTATCCGATGCGTGACTCGTATAGCTACTCGTCAATCGCCGCGGCACTCCATGCCGAGACGGAAGATCGTGCCGCCGAGGCTCGTGTTCCCATGGACGAGGCAGGCGATGATGCAGAGTCGGATGGCTCGGAGATGACGGATGCGGACGTGGCTGCTGTCGAGCCCGTCGGCAATCCCATGGCGCTGGGCTCGGCCTTCCACGCCGCCTGCCAGTGGCTCATCGAGATGGGTGCCGATGCGCTGCCCGCTGAGCGTGCTGACGCCCTGGCTCGCCTGTGGTGTCTGACGCCGGAGCAGCGCGAACGCTTCGATGTTGCCCTGGACCGCTGGCTCAAGTCGGCTGTTCGTGCCGACCTGCTCGCGTGGCCGTGCGTTCGCGCCGAGGTGCCGTTCTTTTCGTTGGGCTGCGAGGACGAGGACATCGCTCGCTACGGCGCCTATGCCGAAGGCGCCATCGATGCACTGGCGACCGACCCGGCCGATCCGTCACGCGCACTGGTCATCGACTACAAGACGGGCGGCACACCGGACGAGACGCCGGACCAACTGCTCGAGAAGCACGCCCTGCAGGCGCGCGTTTACGCCGACGTGTTGCACAAGGCGGGCTTTGAGACGGTGACGGTCAAGTTCGTTCGCGTGGAGCAGGCGAATCCAGCCATCTTCGTCGAACCCGCCGAACCTCAAGTAGTCACCTACAATCTCTAGCCCTCAGATAACTTGCGGTGGAATAGTTCTGTATTGCGGCCCAGGTGGCCCAGGCGGGAACTATTCCACCGCAACTGCAAGAGGAGCCATGTGGGTTTGGCTAGGTTCGGGTGCTGTCCGTGCCGTGCGGTAAAATCGTTCAGTCAGAACACGAACCCGCATCGGAGCTCATCACATGGCATTCGTTCATCTGCACAACCACACTGTCTTTTCCATGCTCGACGGCGCAACCCGTATCCAGGATATGGTCAACCGTGCCGTTGAGCTGGGCATGCCCGCCGTGGCCATTACCGACCACGGCTACATGTATGGCGTGCCCGATCTGGCGCTGGCCTGCGACGCCGTCAACCACAACACGCCCGAGTACAAAACCTGGAGCCACGACAAGGCCTTCTTGGAAAAGGATCGCCGCGACGAGCTGGTGGAGCCCGATCCCGAGGCAAACCCGCGCGAGCATGCCCAGTATGTGAAGGACATGGCCATGTGGGACGAGAAGGGCAACATCGACGAGCTCAAGCCGCCCCTGGTCATCAAGCCCATCTTTGGCTGCGAGGTCTACTTTACGCCGGACGAGACGCTCGCCCGCGACCACAAGCCCGAGCTCTACCACATGATCCTTCTGGCCAAGGACCAGGAGGGCTACGTCAACCTGATGCAGACGGTCTCCGAGGCCGCCGTGCAGGGCTTTTACTACAAGCCGCGCGTGACGCTCGACAACCTGCGCCGCCATGCCAAGGGCATGATCTGCACGAGCGCCTGCATTGCGGGCATCATCCCCAAATACATCGACCGCGGCGACATGGAAGGCGCCATCAAATGGGCCGAGACCTTCCGCGACACCTTCGACCCCGGCGACTTCTACATCGAGATCCAGGAACACGGCATTACCACCGATAACGGCCTGACCGACGAGCAGATGGATCGCACGCTCATCGACATCGCCAAACAGGTGGGCGTCAAGGTCATCGCCACTAACGACTTCCACTATCTGCGCCGCGAGGACGCGCCGGTGCAGGACGTCATCATGTGCATCGGCATGAACGCCAAGGTCGACGACCCCAACCGCATGCGCATGACCGGCTCGGAGTTCTACATGAAGACCGAGGAGGAGATGCGGGCGATGTTCCCGTATTGCCCCGAGGCCTGCGACAACACGCTCGAGATCGCCGACAAGTGCTACGTCGAGCTGGACTGGGACTCCATCATCCTGCCGCGCTTCCCGTTGCTCGATCCCGGCGAGACGCACGAGAGCCAGTTCCGCCGCGAGTGCGAGAAGGGCCTGCGCCAGCACTACGGCGACGACTGGGCCACGCGCGAGATCGGCGGTGTCAACATCAAAGAGCGCTTTGAGTACGAATACAAGGTCATCTGCGACAAGGGCTTTGCCGCGTACTTCCTGATCGTCGCGGAGTACGTCCAATGGGCAAAGGACAACGGCATCGGTGTCGGCCCCGGCCGCGGTTCCGCTGCAGGCGCTATCGTCGCCTACGCCATGAACATCACCGCGTTCGACCCGCTCGAGAACGGCTTGATGTTCGAGAGGTTCCTGTCCCCGCAGCGTACCGAGATGCCCGATATCGATATGGACTTCGACGATGAGCGGCGCCTCGAGGTCGTGGAGCACGTTCGCCAGCTCTACGGCCCCGAGAAGGTCACCCACGTCATCACCTACTCGACCATCAAGGCCAAGCAGGCCATCAACGACGCCGCACGCGTTCTGGACTACCCGGTCTACATGGGCCAGCGCCTGTCCAAGATGGTCTCGAGCGACCCCAAGGTCAAGCTCAAACAGGTACTCGAAAAACAACCCGGCAAAGAGGATCTGTTTAACCCCGACTTTGCCGAGGCCTATAAAAAGGACGACGACGCCCGCCGCATCATCGACACGGCGCTCTCGATTGAGGGCCTCACCCGTGGCGAGGGCGTGCACGCGTGCGCCGTTCTGATCTGCCGCGACCCCGTTAACGAGCATGTGCCCACCAAGCTCGACACCAAGGGCGGCGTCGAGATTACCCAGTACGAGGGCCATACCGTTGCCGACATGGGCTTGCTCAAGATGGACTTCTTGGGCCTGCGCACGCTGACGGTTATCTCCAAGGCCAAGGCAAACATCAAAAAGAACTTCGGCATCGACATCAAAGAGGAAGAGATTCCCTTTGACGATCCCGAGATCTTTAAGCTCATGGGCTCCGGTCACACCGCCGGCGTCTTCCAGGTCGAGTCCGCCGGCATGACGGCCACGATCAAGAACATGAAGCCCACCGAGTACAAGCACGTCGTGGCATTGATCGCTCTGTACCGCCCGGGCCCACTGGGCGCCGGCATGGTTTCGTCCTACATCAACCGCATGAACGGCAAGGAGCCGGCCGTCTCCTACGACGACCGTCTGGACGACATCCTGGGCGAAACCTACGGCACCATGGTCTACCAGGAGCAGGTTATGCTCATCTCCGTCGAGATGTGCGGCTTCTCCAAGGGCGAATCGGACTCGCGTATCCGTAAACCCGTGGCTAAGAAAAAGATCAAGCTGCTCACGTCGACGGTGCTCCACTGGGAGGATGGCTCGGACGAGACCACCTACGACCACTGGATGAACGGCGCTATCAAGAACAACTACACGCGCGAGGTTGCCCAGAAGATTTGGGACGATGTTCTCGAGTTCGCGTCCTACGCCTTCAACAAGTCGCACTCCGCCGGCTACGCCATTCTGGTTATGCAGACGGCCTGGCTCAAGGCGCACTATCCGCATGAGTACATGGCGGCCGTTCTGACGTCCTATACGGGCAAGACCGACAAGATCGTGCACTACGTCTCGGCGTGCCGTCACGACGGTATTCCCGTGCTGTCGCCAGACGTCAACGAGTCCGGTACCGAGTTCACGGCCACCAAGGAAGGCGTGCGCTTTGGTCTGGCCGGCATCCGCGGCGTGGGTACCGGCGTGGCGCAGGCGATTATCGCCGAGCGCGAGGCAGGCGGCCCGTTTAAGACGCTGCACGACTTTGTGGAGCGCGTGGACTCCAGCCAGGCCAACCGTCGCGTGATCGAATCGCTCATCAAGGCAGGTGCCTTCGACTCTACGGGCTATCCGCGTCGCCAGATGATGCACTTTGTGGACAAGAACAACCCCGAGAACATCATCGATGCCGCGGTGAAGCGCCAAAAGGACCGCGCGAGCGGCCAGACCTCGTTCTTCGATATGTTCGGCGACGTTGAGGGCTCGGGCTTTGTGGTGAGCGTGCCCGATCCGGATGGCCAGGAATGGGACCGCCACCTTAAGCTGAGCCAGGAGAAGGAGGTTCTGGGCATCTATGTCTCGGATCACCCGCTGCGCCCGTTTGAGTATGCGCTCAGCAAGGCGCGCGACTTCTCGTTCTCGCAGATCGACACCGGCTACGAAGTGCAGAACCCCACGGGCGGCACCATCAACCAGGAGATTCCCGAGGGCAAGGCGCTGTGGTGGGCCGGCATGGTCTCGAGCGTGTCCAAGCGCGTGACCAAAAACGGTGATCCCATGGGCATCGTGCAGCTCGAGGACATGGAAGGCGAGGCCACCGTCGTGGTGTTCCCCAAGACCTACAAGGAGGCCGAGGGGTATCTGTACGGCGAGGTCGATCCCGAGACCGGCGCGCAACTGTCCGACGCGTTTGTGCGTATTAAGGGCAAGCTCGAGCGCTCGGACCGCGGTGACCAGATCATCGCGCAGGAGATTGTGCCGCTGGAGCTCAACGAGGAGAACAACAAGCCCAAGGTGTTTGAGGTCATGGTGCCCAACAGCCGCTTTAGCCAGGGCAACATGGCGCGTCTTGCCACGGTGCTCACCACCAACCCGGGCGGCGACCGTGTGGAGATCTTTATCGAGCAGGTGGACGGGCGCGTGCTGCGTGCCGAGGTGCCCGCCAAGGTCAACGCACGCTCGATTCCGCTGCTGGCCGAGGCCAAGGCCATCGTGGGTAACCAGGGCAGAGTGACGGTGATCTAGGGACGGCGTTGCTGGTCCGCGCGAGATTGGAGGAAGTGATGGCGCAGGGGACGTTTGTGCAGGCGCTTCGCAAGGAGGCGGCGCTCGGCAGTACCTTTATGAAGGGGCGTTCGCTCATGCTCAACGGCGCCGTGCTGTCGTTTGAGGACTCCGGCTCGCGCTTCTCCAAAAATGTGACTATCGAGGGCACGGTGCGCGGCTCGCGCGGTGACCTGTACAAGACACACGTGGCGCTCGACATGGACGAGCACGAGGTTATCGACTACGACTGCGATTGCCCCGCTGCCTTCCGCTATTCCGGCATGTGCAAGCACGCCATCGCCACGGCGTTGGCGTATCTGGATGCCAGTGGCGCCGAGCCTGTCGAGGGCCTGCGTACGCCGGTCCGCACGTTTACGGCACCGCCCGCACAATCCAAACAGTCCGCACGCCCCGCGCCTAGCGCATCTTCGGTCAACCCCAATTTTCCCTTCCCGGCACCCGTCCCCACGAGCCCGAGCCTTGTGGCGGCGCTTTCCGATCTTTCGGACGCGCGCATGGACGAGCTCGTGGCTATGCGTCGCAAGTTCGTCAGCACCATTGACCCCGATGCGCCCAAGGCAGTGCTGGAGCCCTCGCTGGTGCCGTACTACAATCCGCTGTTTGCCGATCGTTTTAACTGGGCGCTCGAGTTTCGCATTCGCTGCGGTTCGGTGTCCTACGTGGTTAAGGATATCGACGGCATGGCCGATGCCTATGTGCGCGGCGGTACGTTCTCCTATGGCAAGAAGCTTACGTTTGTCCATGTGCCCGAGGCATTCGACGACGTATCGACGAAGCTGCTCGACTTTGTCGCAATGACGGTCGCCTACCTGATCGATATTACGAGTTCGCGCTCGGCATCGTACGACTTTGCCCGCAGCGGTTTTGTCGCCGAGCGTCAGTTGCCGGTATCCGAGTATTCCGTCGTGTCCGTGCTGGACCTGCTGCGTGGCAGGGCCCTGTCCTTTGAGCCTGCTTGGTCGCGGGGGACGACGACGCATCGCGCCTACGAGGTGGCGGTCGAGCCGTCGCCGCAGGGGGAGGGCGAAGTCCCGGCCAAGCGCCCGCCGCTCCTTGCCGCCAAGATTGCACCGGCGGCGGGAGGCAGCTACGACTTGCGCCTGCCGGCCGATACGTATTGCTTTGTCGCTGGTGACGCAGCCTATCTGGTCGATACGCGCCGCGCACGCCGTACCGACACAGCGTTTGCCCAGCATGCGGCACCGTTCCTATCGCACTTGTTGCCCTGCCGCACGCCGGTCCATATCGCCGCCGACCAGGTGGGCGAGTTCTGCCGCATGGCGCTGCCTATCTTGCGCGACTACACCGACCTGACCGCTCCCGCCGCGCTCGACGCCGTGGCGCCCGAGCCGAGCTTTGCCATGGCGATCGGCGTCGACGATGGTCTTGTGACCTGCAAGATTACGGTGACCTACGGCGATTGGTCGGCAGATCTCTTTAGTCTTGGTGCTCCGGGCAGTCCCTTCGAAGAACAACGCCCCGGCGTTCCGCCCCGCGATACGGTGGCGGAGTTTCGCGTTATGGACACGGCTGCCCTGTACTTCGATTTCTACGAGGGCGGCCTGGCATTTGAGGAGCGCGATGACGAGAGCCTGTTCCACTTGCTGACCGAGGGCCTGTCTGCCCTGTCCGAGTTGGGCGAGGTCATGCTCAGCGACCGCCTGCGCCAGATCTCGGTACGCCCTGCGCCTAAGCTCTCGGTGCGCGCCACCGTCAAGAGCAACTTGCTCGACGTCGAGCTGGGTGCGAGCGGGCTTTCGGCGGCTGACCTTGCTGTCTATCTCGATTCGTATAAGCGTCACCAGACGTTTGCGCGCCTTACGTCCGGTGACATCGTTCGCCTGGATGAAGGTGCCCGCGCTGCGTTTGGCCTTGCCGAGGACCTGGGGGTCGATGCTGTCGACCTGCTCGACGGCGTGTCGCTTCCCGCGTCGAGTACCCTGTTTGTCGACAGCATGCTCGCGCGCACGCCCGCGCTCGAGGCCGATCGCGACGCGGCGTTTCGCCGCACTGTCGAGCGCCTGGACACGCTCGGCAAGATGGACTTTACGGTGCCCGCCTCGCTCAAGGCTACGCTGCGTGGCTACCAGGTCGACGGCTACCAGTGGCTCGGCTCGCTTGAGCATTTGGGCCTTGGCGGCATCTTGGCCGACGATATGGGCCTGGGTAAAACACTGCAGATGATCGCGCACATTCTGGCGCGCGTGGAGGCGGGGGACACCAAGCCCACGCTTGTGGTGTGCCCTGCGTCGCTTGTATACAACTGGACCGCCGAGCTGGAGCGCTTTGCCCCGTCGCTTGATGTGTGCGCCATTGTGGGTGCCAAGGCTCAACGCCGCGTGCAAATTGCCGGCGTGGCCGAGCATAACGTGGTGGTAACGTCGTATGACCTTATGCGCCGCGACATCGACGAATACGTCGAGCAGGACTTTGCCCGCGTGGTGCTCGACGAGGCCCAGTACATTAAAAACCCGCTCACCCAGGTGGCCCGCGCTGCCAAGCGCCTGCCGGCCGGCGTGCGCTTTGCCTTGACGGGCACGCCCATCGAAAACCGTCTGTCCGAGCTCTGGAGCATCTTCGACTTTTTGATGCCGGGCCTTCTGGGCACGCGCGACTCATTTGCCAAGCGCTTTGAGGGTCCCGTCGAACATGCCGAGGGTGACAGCGCCGCTCGTCTGCAGGCGCTCGTGTCGCCGTTTGTGCTGCGTCGCGTCAAGGAAGATGTGGTGGCCGATCTGCCCGAGAAGATCGAGGATACGGTGATGGCGCAGCTTACCGGCGAGCAGCGCAAGCTCTACCTGGCAAATCAGGACCGCATCGCCCAGCAGGTGCAGCACCGCGAGGCGGGGGAGTTTAAGAAAGACAAGCTCAAGGTGCTTGCCGAGCTCACCAAGCTGCGCCAGATCTGTTGCGACCCGCATCTGCACTATGCGGACTACAAGGCGGGAAGCGCCAAGCTCGATACGTGTATGGAGCTCGTCCACGGCGCGCTCGACGGCGGTCATCGCATCTTGCTGTTCAGCCAGTTTACGGGCATGCTCGATATCATCGGCAAGCGTCTGGCCAAGGAGGATATCGCCTTTCTTAAGCTCACGGGCGCATCGTCCAAGGAGAGCCGCGCCAAGATGGTTGCTCAGTTCCAGGCGGGCGAGGTACCGGTGTTCTTGATTTCGCTCAAGGCGGGCGGCGTGGGCCTTAATTTGACGGCTGCCGACGTGGTCATCCACTACGACCCATGGTGGAACGTGGCGGCGCAGGACCAGGCGACCGACCGCGCCCACCGCATTGGCCAACAGCACACCGTGACCGTGTACAAGCTCATCGCCAAGGACACGATCGAGGAACGCATTATGCAGATGCAAGAGTCCAAACGCGATCTGGTCAACAGCGTGCTCGGCGGCGATGGTATCTCGTCGGCGCTGTTCACGCGCGAAGATGTTCTGGCGCTGCTCGGTGGCGACGGTCGCTAGCTGCGCGCGGGATGAGGTTGCCGGGGCGGATAGTACGCGCCGCCCCACCGTTCCCGCCCGTTATGTGTTCATTTGCCATGCCGTGGATGGTTTGCCTGCCTTTGGGCATAAGAACCATCGAGAACATCGGCACATCAGCAAAGGAGAACATCATGGCGAAATTCTTTAAGGACTCCGACGGCAAGCTCATTGCCGCCCTTGGCGACGGCGTTGCGACCCCTGCCGGCTGCACGGAGCTGACGGCAAACACCGAGGATGCGGCGCACGAGAAGCACGTGCCTGTTGTCGAGACCGAGCGCGACGGCCACGTCATCCGCGCACGCGTGGGCTCGGTCGAGCACCCCAGCCTGCCCGAGCACTATATCGAGTGGATCGCGCTTGAGGCTGAGGGCCGTCTGGAGGTCCACTACCTTGAGCCCGGCATGAAGCCCACGACGTTTTTCGCTGGCGGTTCCAAGACCGGTACCGTCTATGCCTACTGCAACCTGCATGGGCTGTGGTCCGCGACGTTCTAGGAGCGCGCCCCCGCTCGGGGTATCATAGCTAGCATATGCACATGCAAGCGCCGACTGCATCTTGCGGTCGGCGCTTTTACTACGACAACGACGATTTACGACGGAAAGGGCTGGGCCATGAAGCTCGCACTTGCACAGATCGATATGCGCCTGGGTGATATTGAGGGCATCTGCGGCCGCATCGAGGACCAGGCTCGCCTGACTCATGAGCGCGGCGCGCGCATGCTGTGCGTTCCGGCTCCACTCTTTATGGGCGCCATGCCCGGTGGCCTGGTGGGCGCTGCCGATTTTGAGCACGATATGCTGACGGGTCTGACGGGCGTTGCCGAGCGCATCCAAGAGCTCGACATGATCTGCATCGTGCCCGCTGCGGTTTTGTTTGAGGGCCAGCCCCTGCTTGACTATATGATGCTCAAAGACGGTCGCGTGGTGCCCGCGCGCACAAGCATCGCCCTGCAGCGTGGCGAGAGCAACGACGCGCGTTGGGCGCCTCCGGTGTTTGACGTGGACGGCGTGCGCATCGCCGTGGTGTTTGACCTGGACCGCGAGCTCGAAATGCTGCCGACCGGTGTCGACCTCATTGCCTATTTCCAGTTCAACGCGTTTGACATGACCGACCGCGAGACAGCTGGCGTCGCCGCCGTGCGCAGCGGTGCCTACCGCAAGATCGCGTCCAAGCGCAGCGTGTGGTTTGCCTGCATGGCGCCGATCGGTGCCTATGACGAGTCGGTGTATACCGGCGGTTCGTTTGTGCTCGACGACTGCGGTCGCGTGGTGGCCCAGGCGCCGTGTTTTGAGGAGAGCCTGCTGGTTCAGGAGATTCAGCGCGGCGTGATGCTCGATGCCCTGGAGGACCATGAGCTGCCCCAGTTTCGCTCCGAGGAGTGGCTGTGGCAGGCGCTGGTGCTTGCCGTGCGCGACAATGCCCGCGCCCGCGGTGCGTCGCGTGCCGTGGTGGCGCTCGAGGGCGATTTGCCGTCGTCCCTGTTGGCGGCACTTGCCGTCGATGCCTTGGGTTCGCGTAATGTGATTGGCCTGGTGCTGGGGCGCAATCGCATCTTTACGCCGGCGCAGGAGGAGGCCGAGGCCGCCCGTTGTTCCGCTGTTCGCTCAATCGCCGAGCGCTTGCACATTCGCACTGTCGAGCGCGATGCGCCGGATGCGGCGCGCGTGCTCGATCGCGACGTGTCGGCGGGCGATGCCGAACGCCTGCGTTCGCGTGCGCTGGGCCTGATGCTCGAGGATACGGCGCTCGAGCTGGGCGCTATGGCGCTGAGCCCGCTTTCCAAGACCGAGTACGCGCTGGCGGCGCCCGCGCTTTGCGGTGGCTACCAGGGCGATTACGCGCCCTTTGGCGATGTGTATCTGTCGACGCTCGAGTTTGTGGCGCGCGTGCGCAACCGTGCCTCGGCCGTGGTGCCGCAGGAACTCGTGACGCTCAACGCGGTAGAGGATTGCATGGATCGCGTGCTGGCGCAGGCGTTCTCGACGCTCGCCGGTCCGGTTGACATGCTCGATCGTGCGGCACAGCTGCTTGGCGGGCTTGAGCCGGGCGAGGTCGATGGTGCGCTTGAGTCGCACGTAGACCGCAATCGACCTTTCGACGACATCCCGATGGCCGCCACCAAGCCCGAGGTCTGCTCGCTGCTGCTGATGCTCGTGCGCCAGGGCGAGGCCGCCCGCCGCATGCTACCGACGGCGCCGATCGTCTCGGCCCGTTCATTTGTCGAGCGCTCCTGGCCGTACATGCTCGCGTGGTCCGATCTGGGGCTCAACGGTAAGGAGCGCATGACGGTTGATTCGCTGGCACGCGCCGAGGTGCGCCGCTTTGCCGACGACGACACGAGTGACCGTATGCGCGGCGAGATGATGGGCATACTGGGCGAGCTGCTGGGTATTTCGCCCGAGCAGATGGAGGAGCTGCGCTCCGAGGACGGTCAGCGTCGTTTGCACGAGGGAATGAAAAAGTTCGAGGGCGAGGTCCAGGACGCCATCGACAAGATGATGGGCGGCCAGGGCGGACCACAGGGTGGGCCCCAGGGCACGCCGATGCCGCATCCGCCGGTTGACCCGAGGCAGTTCCCATTCTTCAGCCAAAACTAACTATGGGATGGGATTCGCTTCCAACCCCGATACTTCAACTAAGCGTCTTGGCCCCGTTGTGTTATTCTAGAACAGACGTTCGTGAATGATGCGCGGGGCCTTGTCTTGCGCTGTGCTTGTGGCGAGGGGAGGTCGGCTTGGTTATCTTGGGCATTGACCCCGGTTTGGCTCATACGGGTTGGGGGATTATCGAGGAGCGGCGCGGCGAGGTTCGCTGCCGTGCCTACGGTTGTATCGAGACCAGTGCCGGAAGCCCGCTCGCGGTGCGCCTGTCGCATATCGCCCGCGACCTCAAGGGCGTCGTCGAACGCTACCGTCCCGATACCGCGGCTATCGAGAGCATCTACTTTGGCGCCAACGTTCGTTCGGCCATCCCCACGGCACATGCCCGCGGGGCTGCGCTTGTGGCACTTTCGGAGTGCGCGCTCGAGATTGGCGAATATACGCCCATGCAGATCAAGCAGGCTGTGGTGGGCACCGGTGCCGCGGACAAGCGGCAGGTCGCCTACATGGTACGCACGCTCACGCAGCTCGACCACGACCCGCATCCCGACCATGCCGCCGATGCCCTGGCCTGCGCCATCTGCCACGTAAACCTCAGCCGCACCCGCGCCCTCACCGGTGGCGAGTTCTATCAACAGAGAGGAACCGGATACTGATGATCTCCCAGCTCCATGGAACGCTTGTCGAGGCCACGATGAGCTCTGCTGTCGTCGATGTGTCGGGCGTGGGCTTTGAGCTCGGTATTTCGGGCAGCACTGCCGCCACGCTGCCTACGCCCGGCGGTGAGGTTCGCCTCTATACCCGCATGCAGGTGCGCGAGGACGCCATGACGCTCTTTGGCTTTGCCTCCAAGGACGAGCGCACGATGTTTGACCGACTCGTGTCCGTGTCGGGTGTTGGCCCGCGTCTGGCGCTTGCCGTGCTTTCCACCTATACCGTGGGACAGCTGTATTCCCTGGTAATGGCCGAGGATGACAAGGGCATGGCCAAGGTGCCTGGTGTGGGCAAAAAGACCGCTCAGCGCCTCATCTTGGAGCTCAAAAGTACCTTTGCCAAGGACAAGGGCTTTGTTCCGGTCGACGTGATTCCCGGCCAGGTTGCGATGCCGGTCCCTGCCGCCGCTCCCTCGGCGATCGACGACGCCCGCGCGGCGCTCCTCTCCATGGGCTTTAGCCCGCAGGAGACCGAGGTTGCCCTGAGCGGGTATGATGGGCAGGATATGCGTGTCGAGGATCTGCTCGGCGCGGCGCTTAAGCGACTCGGAATGGATGCGTGATGTGGGAAGCCGATGACTCTCAGGACCTGTGGGCGACGCCCGGCAACTCGCCGGCGGCATCCATGGCGCATGGCGAGCGCATGGTGGGCTCGGAGCTGACACCCGAGGACCTCGATGTCGACCGCACCTTGCGCCCCCAGCGCCTGGACGACTACTGCGGCCAGGAGCACATCAAGCAGAGCCTGCGCGTGCTCATCGAGGCGGCGCAGAGCCGTGGCGAGACGCTTGACCACGTGATTTTCTCGGGCCCTCCGGGCTTGGGCAAGACCACGCTGGCTACGGTTATCGCCAACGAGCTGGGCGCCCAGATTAAGACGACGAGCGGTCCGGCCATCGCGCGCACCGGCGACCTGGCGGCTATCCTTACCAACCTGCAGCCGGGCGACGTGCTGTTTATCGACGAGATCCACCGTCTCAACCGTTCGGTCGAGGAGGTCCTGTATCCCGCGATGGAGGACTTTGCGCTCGATATCGTGATCGGCAAGGGTCCGGCGGCACGTTCGATTCGCCTGGATATCCCCAAGTTCACGCTGGTGGCGGCAACGACTCGCTCGGGCATGCTGACCGGCCCGTTGCGCGACCGCTTTGGCATTTCATATCGCCTGGATTACTACACCGTCGAGGAGCTCGCCCAGATCGTGACGCGCTCGGCGACTATCCTGGGCGTGACGATTGACCATCCCAGCGCGCTCGAAATCGGCTCGCGTTCGCGCGGTACGCCGCGTCTTGCCAACCGTCTACTCAAGCGCGTGCGCGACTACGCGCAGGTGCGCGGCAACGGTCCCATCGAGCTCGATATTTGCCGTCAGGCGCTCGAGTTTTTCGAGATCGACGAGCTTGGTTTGGACTGGATGGATATTCGCATCTTGGAGACACTCGCCAAGACGTTCTCCGGTCGTGCCGTGGGTCTGACCACGCTTGCCAGTGCGGTGGGCGAAGACCCGGGCACGCTCGAGGATGTCTACGAGCCGTATCTGCTGCAGTGCGGGTTGATGATCCGTACGCCGCAGGGTCGCCAGGCAACGCTTCGCACCTTTGAACACTTGGGAATCGAGCCGACCCTGTAAGGGCCTTTGTGCCGGCGCGTCTGTGGGCTATCGCCGGGCATCGGGTAAACATATCGCCGTTCGTCGGTTACGGGCGTTTTTCTATTGCGCGCGCGTGCTATGCTGGATTGGTCTTTTTCTCATCCGGTAACGAAAGGACCGCCCATGCCTACTGACATCGAAATCGCACGTTCCGTCACGCCGCTGCCCATTACCGAGGTGGCTAAGAACGCCGGCGTCGACGTAAAGCACCTGATTCCGTACGGCTTCGACAAGGCTAAGGTCGACTATTCGCTGCTTAACGAGCCGACCAATCACCAGGCCAAGCTCGTCCTCGTGACCGCCATCAACCCCACGCCCGCTGGCGAAGGCAAGACCACCACGACCATCGGTCTGGCCGACGGCCTGCGTCGTCGCGGCGTCAAGAGCGCTGTGGCCCTGCGCGAGCCTTCGCTCGGCCCCGTCTTTGGCGTAAAGGGCGGTGCCGCCGGCGGCGGTTGGGCCCAGGTCATCCCCATGGAGGATATCAACCTGCACTTTACCGGCGACTTCCACGCTATCGGTGCCGCCAATAACCTGCTGGCCGCCATGCTTGACAACCATATTCAGCAGGGCAACCAGCTCGGTATCGACGTTAAGCGCATCACCTGGAAGCGCGTTGTCGACATGAACGACCGCCAGCTGCGCCACGTTATTGACGGCATTGGCGGCAAGGCCCAGGGTGTGCCGCGCGAGGATGGCTTCGACATCACTGTTGCCTCCGAAGTCATGGCGATCTTGTGCCTGTCCACGAGTATCAACGACCTCAAGGAGCGCCTGGGCGAGATCGTCGTCGGCTACAGCTATGCCGGCGAGCCCGTTCGCGCCCGCGACCTCAAGGCTCAGGGCGCCATGGCTGCGCTGCTTAAGGATGCGCTCAAGCCCAACCTTGTGCAGACGCTCGAGGGCACGCCCGCGTTTGTCCACGGCGGCCCCTTCGCCAATATCGCCCACGGCTGCAACTCCATCATGGCCACGCGTATGGCCATGCGCTTTGGCGATGTCGCCATTACCGAGGCAGGCTTTGGCGCCGATCTGGGTGCTGAGAAGTTCCTCGACATTAAGTGTCGCATGACGGGCGTTCGCCCCAGCGCCGTCGTGATTGTCGCCACTGCCCGTGCGCTTAAGTACAACGGCGGCGTTGCCAAGGCCGACCTTAATGACGAGAACCTCGATGCCCTCAAGGCCGGCATGCCCAACCTGCTGCGCCACGTCGACAACATTCAGAACGTGTACGGCCTGCCCTGCGTGGTTGCCATTAACCGCTTCCCGACGGACACCGAGGCCGAGCTTGCGCTCATCGAGTCCGAGTGCCAGAAGCTCGGCGTCAACGTTAAGCTGTCCGAGGTTTGGGCCAAGGGCGGCGAGGGCGCGCTCGACCTGGCCGATGAGGTTATGCGCCTGATTGAGCAGCCGAGCGAGCTCAAGTTTGCCTACGAGGACGGTGCCGATGTTGCCGATGCTCTTGAGGCCGTTGCCACTAAGGTCTACCGCGCCGACGGCGTCGACTTTACGCCGGCTGCCAAGCGTCAGCTTGCCGAGCTGCGCGAGAACGGCTTTGGCAACCTGCCGGTGTGCGTCGCCAAGACGCAGTACAGCTTTAGCGACAACGCCAAGGCGCTGGGCGCTCCCGAGGGCTTCCGCATCACCGTGCGCGAGCTCAAGGTTTCCGCCGGTGCCCACTTTGTGGTCGCGCTGACCGGCAGCGTTCTGACCATGCCGGGCCTGCCCAAGGTCCCCGCGGCCGAAAACATCGACGTCGATAACGACGGCAACATCACCGGCCTGTTTTAAGCCTGCTACTCATAGCCGCTTGCCCGCCCCGCCGCGCCTACCAAGGCCCGGCGGGGCTTTTTGATCCTTAGGCCCGCGCATGTCTTGTAGATACCGGCGGGCTTTGCCCATCATAGGCTTTTGCGCGGGTAGAATGCATGGATAACTTGATGCTTGCAGGCGACGGAAAGGAAACGTTGCATGGACCAGGACAAGACGACCGTGATGGGCGGATATGGCTCCGCACAGGCTGGCGGCAGCGCCGATGCGACCCGCATTGTGTCGAACCCCGGCAATGCTGCCCCCGATACGACGCAGGCGTCCGCCGAACCCACACGAGTTATGGGCTATGGCGATACACCGCGGGATCCGTTTGATTATGCACCGCAGGATCCGTATGGCAATGCGGCGCCGGACCCGTATGACAATGCGGCGGCAGGCGCTTATGACAACCTGCCGCAAAATCCCATTCCGCAGCCTCAGCAGACGACGTATATGCCGCGCACGGCGCAGGCCCAGCCTCGTTATGAGTCGCGCGATCCGTATGCGCGCCAGCCCTATCGCGAGTATCCCAAATCGATTCCGCAGTATGGTGAGGACGAGGAAGAGACGCCGTCGCGTTCGTCGAGCGTGATCAAGAAGATCCTCATTGTGTTGGCGATCTTTTTTGCGCTGTCGGTTGTGTTTGCCATCGTGACGGGCATGCTCAACAAGCGAGGTGCTACAACCAGCACGACGGCCGAGCAGACAGAGGTCGACCAGACAGGTGCAGTAGAGCTGACCGATATCCCGGGACAGTACTGGTCCAACGCCAAGAAGCTCCTCAAGTCGCGCGGAGCCGACCTTTCGAACGCCGTGATTCTGACCGACGATGGCTCAACGCCCGTCATCGATTCCAACTGGGTTGTTACGAATGCCTACTATAACGACAACGGCAACCTGGAGATTCAGCTCACGCACAAGAACAGCTATGGCAACTCGTCCGGCGGCCAAAGCGGTACCGACAGCTCGAGCTCCAATACGCTGGAGGACTTGAGCAACAAGGCGCAGGAGTTGGGAGATAAGGCGCAAGAGCTGGGCGATACGGCACAAAACCTGGGTGATACCGCGCAGAACTTGGGAGACATGGCGACGGATGCCTGGAACGCCCTACAAAACGGCATTTCGGGCGCACAGGGAAACTAGCGGCCGAGCGGCTAGAGCCTTAGCAGTGCAAACAAAAACGGGACGCAGGATCGCGTGACCGGGCGCATAGGCGCGTTGGTCGGCGGTCCTGCGTCCCGTTTTGCTGTCGATTACAGCTGCTCTGCCGGACGGTCGGGCGAGCTAAAGCCCGAGTCAAATGTGACGACGCATGATGCATCGGGCCTGCGCTCGTGCACGATGCGCGTGACGAGCTCCAGCAGCTCCTCGTCGGATATGTCAAAGCCGTCGGGACGCACCAGGTCAAGCGAAACGAACCCGTCGTGCTCGTGCAGGTCGTGGATGGAGAGCGCGGGGTCGATCTGCATGACGCCGCGCTTGACCCAGCCGCGTAGGTCGTCGCCGGTGGTGGCGATGGGGTCGCAGTGCAGCGTGATACCGATGCCCATCTGCCGTTTGATATCGTGCTCGATGGTGTCCAAAATCTCGTGGTGCTCAAATGCGTCGCCCTCGCCGGGCATCTCCACGTGGGCGCTGGCAAACTGACGACCGGGGCCGTAGTCGTGCACCATGAGGTCGTGTGTGCCCAAGACCTGGGGGTACGACATAATCCTGTCGCGGATTTCCTGGACGAGCTTGGGGTCGGGCGCTTGTCCTAACAGCGGGCTGATGGCGTCGCGCACCAGGCCCAGGCCGCTGATGCAGATGAAGATGCCCACACCCAGGCCTGCCCAGCCATCGAGGTCAAAGCCGGTCGTCTGCGAAATAAGCGCCGCCACCAGGACCGAGCCCGAGGTGATGACATCGTTTTTGGAGTCCTGCGCCGTGGCGATGAGCGTCTCCGAGTCGATGCGGTTGCCCAGCGTGCGGTTGAACGCGGCCATCCAGAGCTTAACGAGCATGGATGTAGCCAGTGCCGCAAGTGAAACGAGCGTGTAGGCGGTGGGGGAGGGCTTGATGATCTTGGTAACCGACTCCAGGATCAGGTTGATGCCGACAGCACAAACGAGGACGGCGACAACCAGACCGGCGAGGTATTCGTAGCGGCCGTGTCCATAGGGGTGACCTTCGTCCGCCGGGCGACTGGCAAGGCGGAATCCGAGCAGGCTCACGATGTTGCTCGAGGCGTCGGAGAGGTTGTTGAAGGCGTCGGCGATGAGCGAGACGGAGCCGGCGAGCAGGCCCGCGATGCCCTTGGCCAGGCACAGAGTAATGTTGAGGCCAATGCAGATGAGGCTTGCGGCGAAGCCCGCGTTGGTGCGGCAGGAGGTATCGACCGGCTCGCCCTCGCTGCCGGGAACAAGCGTATGTACCAGCCGATTTACAAATAGCATAGCGGTCGTCCTCACAATCATGTTTAAGGGGATAGTGTAGCTCGCGCGGGGGCGTCGTGCGCCGATGCTCAGAAAATGCAGCAATAGTCTGCCGGTGCTAACGAGCGAGCCTTCTCGTCTGCCTGGGTGGTCCATTTTGGGCCACATGGGTATGGGCATGTGCCTGTTTGCTCGACATACTTAACGTCGATAGCCCTGTGCAAAGGAGGACGTTTCCATGGACGAGATGTTTGCCATTAAATGTCAAAACTGCGGCGGCCCTATGTACACACACCAAGCTAAGCGCAGCTTTGAGTGCGCTTATTGCGGTGCGGTCATTCCGTGGCAGGCGGACGCCGGAGAGCCCAAGAGCGCTTTGGGCATTCGCCATACGCCGTTGACGGTGGTGGATGGACTGCTCAAGCTCACGCATGTGTCGCAACTCGAGCGCCCGGAGGACCCGGACTGGTATTTCTTCAATTCGCACTGGCGCAATCAGTCGGTCCTGGAACATCTGCTGTGGGAGGATCGCGGCACGGCGCAAGAGTTCCAAGAGGCTACGCATGTGAGCATTCCTTGCCCCTTCTGCGGAGCGTCCTTTGAGGGCGAGTCAACGCAGCGTGTGTTTGAGTGCCCGTCCTGCGGCAACAAGATCGGCATTGCCGACCTACTCAAGCCCGGTACCTTCAGCAAGCGTCTGACCATGGGCGTGGGTGCGGAGTATGTGCCGGAGCAGGGTATTCCCTGCGAAATCTCACCGCAGCAGGCACGTGCCAACGCACTGCAGCTGGTGCGCCAGTACCCCGACGCCTTTGCCGGGCACGACGTGGAAGATGCGATCCAAAACGACATGATGCTCTTCTATTTCCCCATGGCGCTGGCGGACCTGCGCATGATGGCGTCCTTCCCGGTCAAGGGCCTGAGCAAGGAGACCCTGGTGTACTACGAGGTGCTCGACTGGGCGTATCCCAGGGCAAACTACCTGGACGTTCGCCTCCTGGGCATTTTGGAGCCGTGGGACTTTGCCAAGGTCGGTCCGTTCGATCCCGCCATGCAGGAAGGCGACTTTCGCGTCGTCTCCGTCGATGCGTCTACCAAGGACCAGGTGGTCATTGATAAGCTGGCGCTCGACGTTGCGGGCAACGACGCCGAGGCTGTACTGGGGCTCAATAAAAAGAGCATCCGCACCTGGGCGCGCAAGGCCCGCAAGCACAAGGACGGCCTGGTGATGGTACCGGTCTACTTTGTCGATCGCCCAGCGACGGACAGCCGCGATGGCGAGCAGGTGCGCATTGCCGTAAACGGCCAGACGGGCCGCGCGGCCGCGGTGGTGTTTAGCGACAAGCGCGAGACGCATATTGTGGCGCCGCTCAGCCCGAGTCTGCATCTGTCCGGTGAGAGCACCGTGCACGCCACGCCCGTCGAGGTCAAATACGTTAAATCGCCCTTCCTCTACCAGATCGTGCGTAAGGGAGGCGGCGAGCAACCGCGCCAGGTGGCAGCGGTTGCCGAGGGTTCCTACCGAGAAGAAAAGCCCAAACGCAAGGGCTTGCTCGCTGCGATCTTTGGGAAGTAGGGGAGTAGTGCCGGTCGGCGCTGCGATCCGATAGCTAGAGGAACGGGGCAGCTCGCAGGAGTGCGGACTGTCGTCTGATTGTTTGAGGGTGCCAGATGTAAATAATCGGTGGAGCGGCTGCAAAAGAGCCGTCTCGCTGGGTAAAATCAGGATGTGCCGCGGAACCCGCTCCTCAGTCGGTCAACTTTGGAAGCGCGGGCAACGCAGGTACTATCGTCTAAAGGGCCGGGTGCGACCGGCCCTTTGCATGACTCCCTTCGCTATCCGTTACTGCTTATATTCCCGCCAGATCGAGTAGAGGTTCCGGACGATGCCGGTTACATACATCGAGAGGCGCAGGATTTCAAGAAACAAGTTCATAGGCTTCACCCCAATCGGAGATCGGAGCGTTGCCCGCAGGCGGATTCCGCGGCAGTCGTAATTCTACCTCACAGGCCGCGGCGGGAGACATCCTACCCGCCCCATGGCTTGGAGCAGTGTCGATCTAACGGGCAATCAAGCCTCTAGTTCTCTTTGAATTGAGCAAGCATCTGCCCGAAGAAGCTTAGTTCGGATGGCTCATAAATGATCGAACCGCCGTCCGCGGTCCTGTAGACCCCGCAGGGGAGGTAACGCCCGTCGGGGAGGACATAGAGGCTGGCTTCCTCCTTCAGTCCTACTGGAAATAGCGGAATCCCGTTTTCGTCCACTTGGAACTCGTCTATATTTGCGATCTTTCTTTCCGTGGTGCCTCCTGGTCAGTTTCTATCGTAAGTGCGCCCTAAAACAAACACTGCTCTATCAGCTCTTTACCGCGCAAGGCGTCGGTCCACTCCTGCGGAATTGCGTCGATGCCGTATACCGTGCCGGCGAGGGCGCCGGCAACGGCTGCGGTGGTATCGGTGTCGTCGCCCAGGTTGACGGCGACAAGCACGCAATCTTCGTAGCTGGTAGTGTTGACGAAGCACCAGGTGGCTGCCTTAAGCGTGTCGCGCACGAAGCCACCTGACCTGATTTCCTGCTCAGGCACGCCTTTCAGATGGAGTGCCCGCGAGGGGAGCGCGCCGTTCATCACATTCCTCATCAGCTCAACAAATATGATGCATGCATCGGTTGATGTTCTGTGGGCGTGCGTGATTGCCGAGACCTCGCGGATCTCGTTGTCCGTCGCATCGGTGAACGCTAGGGGAGCGATGCGCATGAGCGATCCGTTGCCGTTGTCGCGCTCGCCGGAGCCTCCTTTGCCGGTGTGCAAAGCGCGGGCGGTCGTGCCGCCGTAATCGAAAACGCCGTCGATCGTATACTCGCCACGGGCAATCCAGCGTACGAACTTGTCGCGCATGTCTGCGGTGTCGATGTGCCCGAGCTCCCTAATCGAGTCACAGGTAGCAAGCGTCATGGACGTGTCATCGCTCCAGGTGCCGGCGGGCTGCCCATGCGTGCCGTAGCCGATCATGTCCGTGCATTTGAACGTGCCGCGGGGCCTAAACTCGTAAGGAACGCCCAGCGCGTCGCCGACGGCAAGCCCGTAAATGCAGCCGCGTAGCGCTGGTTTCGACGTATGCCCACGTTTCGTTGTAGGGGGCGCTGGCGAGATGAGCCGAAATCCCTCTGAATCGCTCTTGCGTCGTGCGGCCATGTCCTCGGCAGAACGCACTTTAGGTGCGCTTTCGGTGATGGCCTGATTGATGTCTGCCATGGGAAACACCTCTCGTACTTTGGATTGAGGATGCGTGGCTACCTGCGGCAATGTGTTCAGCCCAATTCGGGACGCAGTGAGTCCCGAATTGGGAGAGCTTGTCAGCTAATCTGACAAATGAAAAAACCCGCAACGCTATTGCTTTATACAGCAATAGGGACCTCTTTTGGGCGCCCTGCCTTTGGAGCGTCGGCGAGTCGTGCCTCGATGGAAGATTTGGACACCATGCGCTTGGTGCCATCCTTCCATGAATCCAACAGTTCAGCATTTATAAGTTGCGATACTCTTGCCGAGCTAACGCCAAGCATGCGCGCAGCATCCGCTGCGTGGACGGAGGGGATATCGTTGAGTTCGCGACTGACGGCCACGGCGATAATCTTGCCACCGCGCTGCGGCTCGTGGCCAAAGTTCGGCGCATGCATGGTCAACGCCGCCCATTAGGTGGTCATCGACCATGCATGCGAGAAAATCAGCGGCGCTTTCGACGGCGTCGTTTAGGTCGGATCCGAACGTTCCACCTCCGCTCAGCGAGCCACATGGCACAGCGTTGATAACGCCGTCCGAATCAAAGAACTCGAATTCCCATGCGTAAACCAGGAAAGACCTCCTCTAATGGCGAATAATACGAGGCGTACTCCTAGAAGCATTGCCAGTCGCATCGATGCGGCTAATCATGCCTATCTTAAAGCCTCGCGCGGACTCGAATTTCAATGTCGCTTAGCGCCTTCGTGCAGGATTCCCGAAGTGACTAAAATGTGACCATAGAGACAGTTTTAGCGAACCCCACGGCAGTGACGCGTATGGACAACAACACGCTGCTGTTCCAGGACAAAGGTTCGGGTAGGTTTAAAGACGTCAAGATCTACCCTAACCGCATTGAGGTACTCAAGAAGGGCATTTTTGGCGGCAAGCACACCGAGATTGTCTACCTTAAGGACATCACGGGGGTCAGCAGGATCAAGGGTCGCGACGTTTTCCTACGTAACAGGCTGTTGACTGCCTGTGTCTTTAGTCTGAGCAGCCGCTCCCAAGCTCAGGAGTTCGTGAATGCGCTGAACATGGTGATGTAGCCGATAGCGGCGTTCGGGCCAAGGTAAAAATCAGGGGCACAGAACGGTGTTCTGCGCCCCTCATCGAGTTGATGCGCCCAAAAGGCCGGTTGGCCTATTCGCTAGCGCCTTCGTCACTTTCATGGTCACTGGCAAGCATTGCCGCGCCGGCGACCGTTGTCGCCACGGCGGCAGCGGCGAGCCCGGCGGCGATACCAGAGCCGTCGCCCGTGTCGGCGAG
>USBA01000009.1 GCA_900552735.1 uncultured Collinsella sp.
CTTCCCTCCTCTTTCACGTCACCTTGCTCGCTTAGGGGCGTTTTCGCTGACTTATGCTCAGTCTGCAACTCAATTCAGCTCCAAGCAAAAAGGCCGAAGTCCCGAAGGGTTTCGGCCTTTGCTTTGTCTGAAGTTCAAGCGCAGTTTATCGATTCTCAATTGACCCGATATTCTTGAGCTCGATGGAGATGAGGCCGTTGGGCTCGTTGACGAACTCGATGTACTCGGAATTCGAACCCATCTCGGCCGGGAAGCTGATCTCGATGCCCGTGTCGGTACGGATCTTGTGATTGCGCACGGCCGCGCGCTCGACCTGCTTGCGCTCCACGGGCACGCGCTCGGGCACCTTCTCCTCGGTCAGTGCCGCGCGCACGCTTTCCTTGATGACCGGCTCGTCCTCAAAGACCTCATCGACGATATCCCAGGGCGGCAGCTCCTCATCGTCCTCAACCTTCTCGGCAACGGCAGCCTTAACCTTAGCGAGTGCTACGGCTGCATTGGCACCGTGCTCCTCGGCGACTTCCTCGACCACGCGCGTCACGGTGTCGATGACTTCCTTTCCCGATACGCCCGTGTCGCACTGCAGCAGACCGTCGGGAATGAGCATACGGTCCTCGCCGGCAATCTTACGCTTCTTGTCCACGTAGCCGATCTCCATGGTGCTCGCGCGCACGATGGCATAGCTCGGCACCTTTTGCGAGGGGTTCGGCAGAATGGCGTAGTGGCGCGCGATGTCGTTGCGCACCTCCCCCTCCTCGCGGCCCACTTCGTGCATAAAAGCCTGCTTGGAGCCCAGCAGCATCACGGCAAACCAGCGGGCATCCTCATCGTCGTCAAAATCGGCCACGAGCACGTCGGTGGACTCGGCTTTCTCGGCTTTGGTGAGCTCGGAAGAGATAAACTCCGCAATCTGCTGCGACAGGTCCACGAACTCGCGCTCGCCAAAGAAATAGCCCTTGAGCTCGCCGCCAAACGCAGAGTTCTCGGCAAACGTGGCACGTTTATTGTCGGCCGAGGTGCGTGCACGGCGCAGATGCGTGGTTACGAAATTGCGCACGGTACGGCTTTCGGTATCGAGCTCGCGCTGGCTCATAACGTTGACGGCAGAGTCAAAGTCCAGGATATGCAGAATCGCGTGATTGATTTTCATATACGGCATTCCGTTCTAGATCGATTTCGGCACGAACCAGTATAGCGGTCGAGCCCGCCCCAGGCGCATCGAAGATTGGTGCATCGGGGACAGGTTGCTTTGCACCAATGGCTAGCGCAGGAGCTCGGACTGCCAAGCCTCGAGCTGTTCTGCCAAACTCTTGCCGGCGGCGGGCATGTCGATCTGGGGTCGTTTGGGCAGCAGCGCACACTTAAGAATTGCCACGATGGTCTGCGAGACAAAGCGTCGCGTATCCTTGTCAAACCCTTGCGCAGCCTGGAGCATCACGGGCAGGCTCTCGCGCAGATTCCCAGCGATATCCGCAAACCGCTCAGCACCCGTAGCCTCAAACACGGAGAACAACGCATCTACAAAACGCTCGCGCTCGCTAGGCGAAACTGCAAGCAGCATCTCGCGAATGGAGCCATCAACGTATCGAGCACCGGCGGACAGGCGCTCACAGTACGCGAAGTCGCGACCATCAACCACCCAGCTAAAGGGATTATGCTGCAGCAGGCTGAACTCGGTGCTCTCAACGATGGCATAGTCCTCCTGCGTCTCGAACATCATGCCAAAGATCGACGACCGAGGTAGCGTCTTGTCGATTCGACCGGAAAGATCGGCAAAGGCGTTGCCGTTCAGAAACTCCTCGACGAAACCCGGACCATCATGGGAATACGCCCGTTCGATTCGCGCACGGGCGACATCGGAGCACATCGCCGCACCGTACACCGCAAGGTTTCCACCCTTGGAATGACCTCCGCACAAAAGCGGCCCGTCAATCGCATCCGCCGCCTCGTCCACATAACGCGCCGCGGATTCCTGGGCCGGCACAGGATACCGGAACGCCATGTTAAAGTCCTCTTTCCAGCCCACAATCGTGCTGTCGGTCCCCCGGAAGGAAAGATAGCTAAACCCCGCCGGAAACCGGAACGCCATGGCTGCAAACTGCTCTGTCGCCACTGCATCGCTCACGGCACGATAGCCGCAAACGTGCACGCCACGGTAGCGAGGGCTTGCTGCCACGGCCTCCAACAAGGCCCTGCTCCCCTCTGGATCCCACAAGTCGTCAATCATGTCCCGGTAGCACTCGGCACGCAGCAGCTCGCGTACGTCTAGGCCCTGCCAGTTCGTCAGCTCCGCCATATCACCCGGCAAACGCAAATAGGACAACCACGCAAAGACGAGGCTATCCACCGCGCAGAACGGCCTCTCCTCAAACGGATCAAACGCCGTCTGGGCATAGGTCAAAAAATTAGGCGAATCCGACATGGCCCTCCCATCAACTATGGTGCATTGGGGTCAGGTTACCTTGCACCAAAAAGGCGCCTGGGCCGTGTGGACCCAGACGCCTTCATTGTAACTTTTTGCTCTAGCAAGCTTGATTTAGCAGGAGAAGTCGACGCTGTCGATGATGTCCTTAAGGGCCTTTGCAGAGACGGTGAGCTCATGCTGCTCGTCATCGTTCAGCGGCACGGGAACGCGGCAGACGACGCCGTCGCGGCCAACGACCGTCGGCATGGAGATGGCCAGATCGGACAGGCCGTACTCGCCCACCATGAGCGAGGAGACAGGCAGAACGGTCTGCTCATCGCGCATGACGGCAGTGCAGATGCGCTTGACGGCCATAGCGACACCGTAGTAGGTGGCGTGCTTCTTCTCGATGATGGTGTAGGCGGAGTTCTTGACGTCCTCGGCGATGCGCCTCTCGGCAGCCTCATGCTCCAGGTGGCCGTGAAGCTCACAGAAGGTGTTCAGCGGCACGCCGGCAACCTGAGCGCTGGACCAAGCGACGAACTCGGAGTCACCGTGCTCGCCCATGACGTAGGCCTGGACATCGCGCGGGTCAACCTCGACGTGAGCGCCGAGCATCTGCTGCAGACGGCCGGTGTCGAGCACGGTGCCGGAGCCGATGACATGACCCTCGGGCAGACCGGACATCTTGATGGCGGCGTAGGTCAGAACGTCGACCGGGTTGGAGACGATGAGCAGAATGCCGTCGAAGCCAGACTTCTTGATCTCGGGAATAATGGACTTAAAGATGCTGACGTTCTTATTGACCAGGTCCAGGCGGGTCTCACCGGGCTTCTGGGCAGCGCCAGCGGTGACGACGATCATGGCGGCGTCGGCTACATCGGAATAATCGCCGGCGTAGATCTTCATCGGCTCGGCAAACGTCATGCCGTGCGCGATATCCAGAGCCTCACCCTCGGCGCGGTTCTTGTCCACGTCGATAAGGACCATCTCGGAGAACAGACCGCTCTGCATCAACGCGAACGCCGAAGACGAACCGACGAAACCGCAGCCGACAATAGCGACCTTCTTCTCGTTAACCATTAGAAACTCCCATCTCTCTCCACAAACAAGCCGCCCGGGAACGACCCGAGCGGCTTGCCGTAATCCCAATACATCCAATCGGGACTTTGATTATGCTCCTATTCGCAGCCAAATATCGACCGTTTGCCGAAATTATTTGCAGAATTCGTAAAATAACTGCACGAAATCGGTTTCGAGCTATTGACGAGCCGAAATAGCTTTCTAATACAGGCCCGCTTCGCGGATGGCCTCGACAGCCAAAGCGATCTGGTCGGGCGGCAAAACCAGCGCCATACGCACGTGCCCCTCGCCCGAAGGGCCAAAGCTCGCGCCCGGCGTCACGACCACCGGGAAGCTTGGCCCACACAAACATGGAGCCATGCGCGTTGGGACGCTCCCAGCCCAGGCCCTCAAGACCGTCGCACAGGGCATCGCGACGCTCCTGGTACTTCAGACGCTGCGCCTCGACCTCATCACGCGGACCGTTCAGGCAGGCGATAGCAGCCTTCTGGATCGGGAAGAACATACCGAAGTCGATCTGGCCGCGTAGCTTGGCAAAGGCAGAGACCACGTCCTCGCGGCCGACCAAAAAGCCGATGCGAGCACCGGTGACGTTAAAGGACTTGGAGAGCGAGAAGAACTCAACGCCCACCTCGAGCGCACCGGGATACTGCAAGAAGCTGCCGCCCGGCTCGCCGTCGAACACGATGTCGGAGTACGCGTTGTCATGGACGATGAGCAGGTCGTGCTCGCGGGCAAAAGCGATGATCTCCTCGTAGATCTCGGGCGTGCCCACCGAGCCCACCGGGTTGGCGGGCAGCGACACGATCATATACTTGGCGCGGTCGGCCACTTCGGGATCGATGCCCGCCACATAGGGCAGGTAATTGTGCTCGGCAACCAGCGGATAGTACTCGAGCTTGGCATCGGCGATCTTGGCACCCGCCTCAAAGACCGGGTAGCACGGATCGGGAACCAAAATAGTGTCGCCCGGATCGAGCAGGGCCAGGCCCAAATGGCCCACGCCCTCCTGCGTGCCGTTGCACGACTGCACCATGGACGGCGTAATGCCGGAGACACCAAAGCGACGCTCATAGTAATCGCACACGGCCTGCTTGAGTTCGGGCAGGTCACGCAGGGCATACTTCCACATCTCGGGATCTTTGGCTGCTTGCGTGAGCGCCTCGACCACGTGGTCGTACGGCTTAAAGTCGGGCGTGCCCACGCTCATGTTGTAAATGGTCTTGCCCTGAGCCTTCAGCGCGAGCAGTTTGTTGTTGAGCGAGGCGAAGACCTCCGCGCCAAAGCGGTCGAGACGCTGCGATGCCTGCATGGTGCCACCTTTCGATATAAAAAACGCGGCGCTCCGACAAGAGCGCCGCGCGATACGGGCCATCAGATTGCAAAAGTGTAACGCTTGCAACCCCCGTATTGGTTCAATTTAGCCAACCTTAGTCAATTGCATTGAGCGCATCGATCTGCGCAAGCCACAGACGCGAGCTGGCGTCACTCGGCATACGCCAATCGCCGCGCGGGCTGAGCGTCACCGAGCCCACCTTGGGACCATCGGGCAGGCAGCTGCGCTTAAACTGCTGAGCAAAGAAGCGACGGTAGAACGTACGCAACCACGTGTGGACGGTCTTGGCGTCGTAGACGCCCTCGAAGCTCTTGAGCGCCATACGGTAGATCTTGCCGGGCTCAAAGCCAAAACGCAGCAGGTAGTAGAGGAAGTAGTCGTGCAGCTCGTACGGGCCCACCAAATCCTCAGTCTTCTGTGCAATCTCGCCGTCGCCCGTGGGCGGCAGAAGCTCGGGGGACACCGGCGTATCGAGGATGTCGAGCAGTGTCTCGGCAATGCGCCCGCCAAAGACATCGGCGGCATAACGCACCAAGTGACGCACGAGCGTCTTGGGCACGCTCGCGTTGACGGCGTACATGCTCATGTGGTCACCGTTATAGGTAGCCCAACCGAGCGCCAACTCCGACAGGTCGCCCGTGCCGATGACAAAACCGCCAGCCTGGTTGGCCAGATCCATCAGAATCTGCGTACGCTCGCGCGCCTGGCTGTTCTCGTAGGTCACGTCCTGCACGGCCGGATCATGCTCAATGTCCTTGAAGTGCTGCTCCACAGCCGCATGGATCGAAACCTCGCGGAAGCTCACACCCAGGTCGCGAGCGAGCGACTCGGCGTTTGACTTGGTGCGATGCGTCGTGCCAAAGCCGGGCATGGACACGGCCGTGATACCGGTGCGCGGCAGCCCCAGTGCATCGAAGGCGCGAACTGTCACGAGCAGCGCGAGTGTGGAATCAAGGCCGCCCGAAAGACCGATGGCTGCAGCCTTGGTACCCGTATGGGCAAGGCGGGTCTTGAGGCCGGCGGTCTGCAGGTCGAGGATGGTCTCACAGCGCTCGGCCAGGTCGCCATGGTCGGCCGGCACAAAGGGAGCGCGGGGGAAGACACGGTCGATGTCGAACGCATCGCGCAGGACAGGTTCGTCTGTCAGCACGCCCTCAAACGAAAATTCAACGGTCGTGGCCTCCGGTGTATCGTCCGTGCGCGCCCACGTCGTCGAGCGGCGGCGCTCGGCAACCAGACGGTCAAGATCGACATCGGCGACGGCCATATCGCAGGTAAGCAGTTTGGTGGCGGCGAGCTTGGAGCCGTTTTCGTAGATAAGGTTCTCGCCCGCAAAGACCATGTCGGTCGTGGACTCGCCCTCGCTCGCATCCGCATAGGCATAGGCGCAGTACAGGCGCGCACTCTGATTGGAGATGAGACTGCGGCGATAGTCTGCCTTACCGATAATCTCATCCGAGGCCGACGGGTTGAGAATCACCGTCGCACCGGCAAGCGCCATCTCGGTCGAAGGCGGCGCCGGCACCCACAGGTCCTCACAGACCTCAACGCCCAGCACCAGGTCCTCGGCGCCCTCATCACAGCAGCGGTAGACAAGCCCCGAACCCAGCGGAACCGGACCCTGACCGGCAAATTCAACCCACACGGGATCCGCAGGCGCCGGAGCAAACCAGCGGCGCTCGTAGAACTCGCCATAGTTGGGCAGATACTTTTTGGCCGTAAGACCCAAAAGCTCGCCCGCGCAGCACACGGCGGCGCAGTTGTAGATATTCTCGGCAACTGCAACGGGAAGACCGATGGTAAAGACAATCGGCAGCTCACGAGTCTCGTCGAGGATATGTACCAGAGCGGCCTCACAGGCATGCAGCAGCGTGCGGTTATGGAACAGGTCGGCCGCGGTATAGCCGCACAAGTTGAGCTCGGGCAGCACCAGCGCGCGAACGCCGCGCTCGGTAGCCTCGCGAACAGCCGCCAGCGCAACCTCGGCATTGCCCTCGACATCGGCCACGCGAATCCGCGGCGACGCCGCCGCCACACGCAAAAAGCCATCAGACTGAGAAAGGTGAAGATTCATAAGAATGCTCCCGTGCGTAGACGCCATTCACAACAATTAGCAAGCCCTATTGTAGTTCAACCGCCGGGTGCAACCGCATCCCACCAACTTGGTGAGCTATTGATGAGTTGATGGTATCTGTTAAATGTCACGTACGATTCACATCTGGTGGGTACCCTGATGGCTACATGAAACGAAGCAGATTTACACCGGGAGGACCCCGTATGACAACCAAGTACACCGACGCGCCGCGCACGCGCGTCATGACACCGGCCGCGCTCAACAACGGCGTGCACGAAAACCATTCCATCGGACAGACCATGGCCATCGCGCCCAAAAAGGGCCTGTTCGACGACATTTCCATTCCCCAAATCATCGCCGGCGCTGCAGCCGCCGCCACGAGCGTCGCGCTTGCTTCCAAAATCGGTATCGCCGGATCGGTGATCGGCGCCGCCGTGAGCTCGGTCATCACCGTTGTGTCCTCGCAGGTCTACCGCCACTTTATCTCTGCCAGCGCCAAAGCCCTCAAAGGTACGCACGCCGACGTCGACTACCCCGCCGGCGCCTATGAGCCCGTTGAGTTTAATGCCGAGGAGCACTTAGGCGGCGCCGCGACTACCCAGGAGATGCGCCAGATTGCAGGACGCGCGACCACGGCACGCGTCGCTCCCAACAGCCTGCGCGCCAAGGCGGCGGCAGAGCGCAGCCAGACGCAAAAGAAGGTCATCATCTTCTCGATCGCCATCGCCATCGTCGCGGTCATCACCTGCACCGGTGCCATCCTTATCACCACCGCCGGCGAGGGCCTGGGCGAGCGCCCCGAGCCGATCCTTTCGTCGCATACGACCGAGCACGACGCGGATAGCACTGGTCAATCGCAAAGCCAGCAGGACGACTCGCAGGGCACCTCCGCATCCACCGACTCGTCCTCGAACACCCCTGATCAGTCGCAGAGCGCTGATTCCTCTGCGAACAGCGGCGGCACGCAATCCGGCACGACCGACTCAAGCCAAACGACTGGCGGTTCGCAGCCGAGCACGGGCGGCCAGACGAGCGACACCACTTCGGGAACGAGCACAGCAGACAGCAACAACACCAACAGCTCGAACAGCTCGAGTGGAACCGCGTCCGGCACGGCATCTGACAGCTCGAGCCAAGGCACGGCATCGGGCAACTAAGCACGTTTGCCCCTCATAGATAACCGACCTGCATAACGGGCGCGAACCGGCAACGGTCGCGCCCGTTTGCCTTGGGCGACGAGATGGCAAGCCCCGCGCGATGGTAAGATGCTTTGGTGTGTAAAGAGGAGATTTGCCATGAGCAAGACAATAGTTAAGCCCACGCTATCGCTGGGCAACCACATCTATCTGTATCGCCTGCTGCGCGACGCGATTGGGTGCGGCAAGCAAACGTTTATGACGCAGGTCGAGGAGGCACTCGCCGCTGGTGACATGGTCGCATATGACCTGGGCTTTGAGTCCACGCGCGAGCTGCTCGAGGAGCTCGACGACTGCATTAAGCTGACTGTCTTTAAGGGCGGTCGCCTGTATGCCACCGTCATCGCCAACGAGGCTTGGGATGCCGCCCTTGCCAAAGGCGAGGACAAGCCCAAAGCTGCCAAGGGCGCCAAGCAGTCCTACAAAAAGAAAAAGCGCGGCGAGAAGGACCTCAAGGCCGTGCGTCCCAAGCACGTTAAACGTCCCAAGCCAGAAACCATGGTTGAAGCCGTGCCGGAGCCCGAGCCCGAGGCAGAGATCGAAGTCGCTATTGAGGTAACGGCAGAAGCCGAAACCGAAATCGCTGCCACGACCGAGCCCGTAGTCATATCCGAGCAGGAAGCCACTGCTGAGCTCAACGAGGCTCCCAAGTCGACAGCCGAAGAAGCCGCTAACCTATCCGAAACGCCTGCGTTCCAAAACAGCGATGTCTTTGGCGACGAGGCTGAGGACGATCAGCCCGAAGAGCCCACAGAACAGGACGCTGCCGAGGCGGCATCGGAGCCCGAGGTACCGCAGCCTGCCATCTCGCTCACGGTCGTCTATGACCCCGAGAACGCCAACGCCGGCATCACCACCATGGCATCCACGCCCATCGAGGCAAAGTCGAGCGTCGAGAACGAGAACGCGACGCAGGCTGAGGTTGAAACTGCCGCTGCAGACGCGCCCGTCACCGTGGAGCCCGCAGATTCCACGACCAAGCCGGACTCGACGCCGGAGCCCGCGACCGTCATCGAGTCCGTGCCCACCGCTGCTTGCGACCAAATTCCCGGACCGGCACCGGCTTCGGCACCCGCAGCAGCCCCAACCCCCGCACCTGCAGCGCCCGCCATCCCCAAGGACTTCCCCGTCGATTTCGCAACCGAGGTCTTCTGCCCCGGCCCGCTTCTGCACCAGCTGTCAACCTATCTCCCCTACGGCGCCGACACCCTCGGCATCGTCGGCGAGTACTACTGGATCGCCCGCGAGCGCGGTACCATCGAGGTCGCGCGAAACCGCGCAAGCTTCCCCCTGCGCTACACGCAGACCGGCGAGCGCCGCGAGGTTACCGTGCGCATCCGCCGCAACACCACCGGCGGCCTCGGAGCTGCCTGGACCATCGATAAAGTCGAGCCTTCTACCAAGTAACAAAAAGGGACGACAACCCTCAAGGTTATCGTCCCTTTCTCGTTAGGCCACCTGAGCTCGACTAGTCGCGCGTGAGCTTGCGGTGAATACGATGCGGCTGGGCTGCGTCCTCACCCAGGCGCTCGATGCGGTTGGCCTGATAGGCCTCAAAGTTGCCCTCGAACCAATACCAGTTGCCCGGATTCTCGTCGGTGCCCTCCCACGCCAGAATGTGCGTGGCGACGCGGTCCAGGAACATACGATCGTGGCTAATGACCACCGAGCAGCCCGGGAACTCGAGCAGCGCCGCCTCGAGCGAGGACAGCGTCTCGACGTCGAGGTCGTTCGTGGGCTCGTCGAGGAGCAACAGGTTGCCGCCCTGCTTGAGCGTGAGCGCCAGGTTCAGACGGTTGCGCTCGCCGCCGGAGAGCACGCCAGCGCGCTTCTGCTGGTCCTGGCCCTTAAAGCCAAAGCTCGCCACATAAGCGCGACTCGGAACCTCGGTCTCGCCGACCATCATGTGGTCCAGGCCATCCGAGACGACCTCCCACAGGTTCTTGTCGGGGTCGATGCCAGAACGGTTCTGATCGACATAGGAGATCTTGACGGTCTCGCCCACCTCGAGCTCGCCCGAAGTCAGCGGCTCCAGGCCCACGATGGTCTTGAAGAGCGTAGTCTTGCCCACACCGTTGGGGCCGATGACGCCCACGATGCCGTTACGCGGCAGGGTGAAAGAAAGGTCGTCGATGAGCACGCGACCGTCGAATTCCTTGTGCAGGTGATGGGCCTCGAGCACCTTGTTACCCAAACGCGGTCCAACGGGAATGCGGATATCGGTCCAGTCGAGCTTCTGGCTTGCGCGGGCCTCGGCCTCCATCTCCTCGTAGCGAGCCAGACGGGCCTTGTTCTTTGCCTGGCGAGCCTTGGGCGAGCTGCGTACCCACTCGAGCTCGGCCTCCATGCGCTTGGCGAGCTTGGCGTCGCGGTTGCCCTGTGCCTCGATGCGCGCGGCCTTGGTCTCCAGATACGTGGAGTAGTTGCCCTTGTAGGGATAGAGGTGGCCGCGGTCGACCTCGCAGATCCACTCGGCAACGTTATCCAGGAAGTAGCGATCGTGTGTGACGGCAAGCACCGCGCCCTGGTAGTTGTGCAGGAAGTGCTCGAGCCACAGGATCGACTCGGCGTCCAGATGGTTCGTGGGCTCGTCGAGCAGCAGCAGGTCGGGAGCTTCGAGCAGCAGCTTGCACAGGGCCACGCGGCGGCGCTCGCCGCCGGAAAGTACGTTGACCGGCATGTCGGAATCGGGCAGCTGCAGGGCGTCCATGGCCTGGCCGAGCTTGGAATCGATATCCCAGCCGTCGGCGGCGTCGATCTCGTCCTGGAGCTTTCCCATCTCGGCCATGAGGGCGTCCATGTCGCAATCCGGGTCGCACATCTCCTCGCCGATCTTGTTGAAGCGATCGACCTTGGCGATCATGTCGCCAAATGCCATGCGCACGTTCTCGATGACGGTCTTGTCATCGTCGAGCGGCGGCTCCTGCTGCAGGATGCCCACGGTGTAGCCGGGGGTGAGCCTGGCATCGCCGTTGGAGACCTCCTCGATGCCGGCCATGATCTTGAGCAGGGTCGACTTGCCCATACCATTGGGGCCCACGACGCCGATCTTGGCACCGGGGTAGAAGCTCAGGGTCACGTCGTCAAGGATTACCTTGTCGCCATGGGCCTTACGAGCCTGATACATCTGGTAGATAAACTCCGCCATTTGCCTGTTTTATCCTTTCTACCTGCTGTTTCCCTATTCTTGTTTCGCCTAAGTGGAAACGAAATGGAAAAACCAGCTCTGAAACGTAACGAAAAAGGGGCATGGTTGCCCATACCCCCTAATACTACCTGGGAAAAGTTCCCCCGGAACATACTATGAACTGCGTACGCTAGTTTTCCGCAACCTTAGCGAGCGGCTCGCTGCGATTTGCGCCACAGCAGATACGAGTAGACGTAGACGGCTCCAACCGAACCAAACGCCAGAACCGCAATCACCGCGGCGACGACTTCACTCGAAAGCACGCTGCCTGCCACGCCCATCACAATCAGGCCAAAGCCCAGCACCATAAAGCAGGCACCGCCAAAGCGCTGCGTACGGCGCCAGTTCTCGGGATTGGCAAGCGCCCAAGGCGTCTTGATACCGAGCGTATAGTTCTGCTTCACACGCGGCAAGTAGTTGCCTACGCCGATGAACAGCAAACCGACAACACCGGAAATCAGCACGTTGACCGAACCGACCGCCGGCACCACGCCCCAGACCGTAAGCTCTCCCAGCCAGCTTATGGCGCACATGAACAAGGTGAAGGCGATTACGAAGCCCTGATAGAACTTGCCCGAGGTTCGATATGCCTCACCTTTGGGATCGATGCGCGGCACCACGCAGAACATTGCGAGAAGCACCAGAGGCAGCACGCCGAGCGCGGAGGCCATCCAGCTGGGACCCCAACCGTCGACGGCGCCGTTCGCGCCCCAGTGCGTGGGAATCTGCCCAGGCAAGCTCGGCATCACCATGAGATGCGCTGCGACATTGGCGACGCACAGAGCGACCAGCGCAATCCACACGCGCGACGATACCCCCGTGGGGTGAATGCCCTTGTTTTCGTTATTCATCCTTATCACCTTCCGTGTTTGTAAAGCCCATAAACCAACCGATCAAGTCCTGCATGACGGTAGTGTTTAAGCTGTATACGACGTTTTGACCATGACGTTCGTCGGTTACCAACCCGGCGTTTTTGAGCGTCGCCAAGTGATGGCTCAGCGACGGCTTACTGATATCGAAATGCTCGGCAAGCTCCCCCGCCGTGCAATTGCCCTCGCGCAGCAACTCCAAAATGCGCCGTCGCGTTGGATCGGCAAGCGCCTTAAAACCCTCTCCCGGCATAAGACCCCCTTTCATCATCTCTCATGACGCGCACACTATACTCGATATTTAGATGTTTGTCTAACTATCTAATACAGGAACATCTATAGAACATTCGTTCGTATTTAGCTACAATGGAAGTTGAAGCAGATGGGCCAGCTCCCTCTACCCGAGAAGGAGATGGACTATGAGTATTGACGATGTCCTGACGTTGTTATTGCTTGTAATCGCGGCTGTGGAGCTCGGCATCCACATTGGAGGTCGAATGAAATAGCCGCCCCCGCGTAATGCGAAGACGGCCACTTCTCACGCTACAAACGTGTTTGGGAGTTGGCCAACCCGCGGCAACGGGTGCCATCTGCTTCATCTTATGCGAATCACTGCCTCATTTCAACAAGCCCCTAGGGCTCAAATGGAATCGCGATAATACCTATAATGACGATAGCTAAAACACGATTCGCTTCCCCATCGGAGGATGTCTATGACCGAAACCACAGCCGCAACTCCCAACGAGACGCGCGATGCCAAGCTCGAGATCATCATGGGCCGCGAGGCACTCGACAAGCTCGCCGATGCCACGGTGCTGGTACTCGGCTGCGGAGGTGTGGGCTCCAACTGCTGCGAGGCACTCGCCCGCGGCGGCATTGGTCATTTTGTAATTCTGGACAAGGACATCATCGCGCCCAGCAATATCAATCGCCAGGTCATCGCCTTTCACAGCACCATCGGCAAGCGCAAGGTCGATGTTATGGAAGCCATGATCCACGATATCAATCCTGCCGCCACCGTTATCAAACGTACCGAATACCTGCTGAGCGACAACATCGATGATTTCTTCGCGAGCGTTTTGGAGCAGACGGGCGGCAAGCTCGACTACGTCGTCGACGCCATCGACACCATCTCGGCCAAGCTCACCATTGCCAAATATGCTCAGGACCACGGCATTCGTTTGGTTAGTTCCATGGGTGGGGCCAACAAGCTCCATCCCGAGTGCCTCCGCTTTGCCGACATTTTCGATACGGTACGTGACCCCATGAGCCGCATCATGCGCAAAGAATGCAAGAAGCGCGGAATCAAGAGTCTACATGTACTGTTTAGCTGCGAGGAATCGGTTAAGACACAGCCCCGCGACCCTTCCAACATCCACGAGCGCACCGAGCTGGGAACTGCCAGTTTTATGCCGCCCATCATGGGTCAGATGATTGCCGGCGAGGTTATCCGCCAGATCAGTGGCCGCGGCACCGAGCGCGTGCGCGCCGATGGCCAGCGCTTGGACTAGCGGAGCGCGCCGAGATGGAGCTCCGGTTATTTGATGCACACTGCCATCTTGATTTAATGGCTCACCCGGACGCCGTTGCCGATGAGGCAACGGCGCTGGGCTTGGGTCTATTTGATTGCGGCGTCGATCCACGCGACTTTTCGGCCGCAAACGAGCGCGCTCGTCGCCACCCGGGCATCATCGCCGGCGTTGGGCTTCACCCCTGGTGGCTCGCCGATGGCCACTGCGGTTTTGCCGAAGTCAATCTGCTTTGCGAAGTTGCTGCCCAAGAACGCTACATCGGCGAAGTCGGACTCGACTTTTCCGCGCGCTTTGCTGGAAGTGAGCCGCTACAAATACAGGCACTTAACCGGCTCTGCGATGCGCTCGTGCAGCATCCTCTTACCGGGCGCGTGATATCAATTCACGCCGTTCGTTCGGCAGGAGCCGTACTGGACGTCCTCGAATCGCATGGACTACTCATCCCAAACCCCGACTCCCCCGCTATCATCTTCCACTGGTTTAGCGGCACTTCGGACGAACTCACCCGCGCGCGTAATGCGGGCTGCTATTTTTCCGTCAACGAACGCATGCTCGCGACCAAGCGCGGTCGCGAATACGCACGACAGATTCCACTCGACTGCCTACTGCTCGAGACCGATGCGCCGGCCGAGCCAAACACAGAAACAAGCGCGCAGTCGCTCATCAGGTCGCTCACAAGGACCTCAGAACGCATCACCTCGCTCAAAAACTGCGACGCAAAGCGCATCGAGTCGATAGTTTTAACAAATGCGCGCTCTGTTTTTGACCTTCGCTAACCCCCGGTGTGCAAAAAATGCCAAATATGAGTACTGCTACCGGAATGGATACATTTCTTTTAACTTTCCAACCGCCAGAATAATCCTCGATTGTCCGCTAATTAAAGCTTTTACAGTCATTCATCCTGCGTTTTCACAAATCTTAAACCCCTCCAGACGCTCAAATCACGTCTGAAGGGGTTGATTTTGCTGCGACTAAATTAGTCACAGTACTCATATTTGGCATTTTTTGCACACCGGGTCCCGAGGAGGCGCCTGCACCTCCCCGGGACCGCTCGGCTATTCGACGATTGGTGCTCCGTGGCCCCAAGAGCCTTCCATGCCGCACACGGTCGAGGCAAACCCGGCAGCAAAGTCGAGCGCACGCTCGATGGCCTCGGCACCATCCTCACCACGCTTGGCGGAATCGAGATAGCACATCAAAAACGAAGTGAGGAACGAGTCGCCCGCCCCCATGGTGTCCTTCATGTCCGTTACCGGCTTAGCCAGCTGGCGGTAATAACGCTCGCCGTCGTAAGCAATGCAGCCCTCGGCGCCCGCCGTAGCCGACACAAAACGCGGACCCAGGCCCTTCACCCATGCCAGACGCTCGCGAATCTCGTCCTCGCTCGCGGCATCCGCCGCACTAAAGAAAGCAAAATCGACGTAGGGCGCAATCTGCTCGTAGTACTCGTCGGTGGAGTCGTCCGAAAAGTCAAAAGAGACCGTGACGCCCGCAGCCTTCAGCTTGGGCAGCTCGCGCTCGGTAAAGCAATAGTTGCCCGAATGAACCACATCGAACTGCTTCATGTACGCAAGGTCAAAGCGATCGAGGACATAGCGCGCATCGCCACGGATACCGCCCTCGTTGGAGCCGAGGAAGACACGGTCACCGTCAACGACGGTCACGCGAGCCGCTCCGTTCTCGCCAATCATCTGCTCGCACTTGTCAAGCTCGATACCCTCATCCTCGAGGCTTGCAATGACATGCTCGGCAGCGGCGTCATTGCCAAAAATGCCCATGTATGCAGAACGTGCGGCACCGCATTTCTTGGCATAAACGGCGAAGTTCACCGCATTGCCGCCAGGATACATGGTGTGGATATGCTCGTAGCGATCGACGACGTTGTCGCCAAATCCGAGCGCGTTAACGTTAAATGCCATGGCCTTTGTCCCTTCTAGTACTCGACAACACCCATATAGCGGCGGAAATCGGGATCGTGATCAAACACCTTGCCGCGTGCAGCACGCAGCTCGCAGTTCATGGCGTAGAACAGCACCGGGTCCAGATAGGCACGGACGCTCGCCGGCACGGCTTCCATACCGTACTCCTTGGCATCGAGCACCATCAGCGTATCGGTATGCGTCTTAAGGAACGCCAGGGCGCGCTCGTCCATGGCACGGCACTCGCTGGAGCCCATCTGCAGGAAGTAAAAAACGCCATCCTGAGTAGCCTCGAAGGGGCCATGGAAGTACTCGGCAGAGTGGATGTAGCTGCAGTGCTGCCACTGCATCTCCATAAGAGAGCAGATAGCGAAACCGTAGGTCTGGCTAAAGTTGGGACCGCTGCCCAGAATATAGAAGAACTCGTGCTCCTGGCAAAGCTTGGCAAAACGATCGCCCAGCTCGGCATTTACCTTCTCACGTGCCGGGGGAAGAATCTTATCCATCTCGGCGATACCGGCATACATATCGGCAAGATCGGCGTAGCCCTCCTGCTGATCGAGCAGCTCGGCCGCAAGCGACAGCGAAATGCCAGCGGGGACCTCGGCCTGCGGCACACCCTCGCCCCATGGGTAGACCCACGTGGTCCACTTGCCGGAGTCGATCTTGGATCCAGCGTTGTCGGTCTGGGCGATCACCGTAGCGCCGGCGGCAAGGGCAATCTCGCAGCCCTCGACGACCTCCGGGGTATTGCCACTGTGGCTGCAAGCGATGACCAGGGACTTCTCGCCCAGACGACGCGGACGCATAATGTCGAATTCACGCGCGGTATAGATATACGAAGTGAAGGTGGTTGCCTCGCGCTGCAGAAGCTCATGAGCCGGGATCAAATCGATCATGGAGCCACCGCAAGCAATCCAGTAGACGCTGTCGAACTTGCCCTTCTCGGCAATTGCCTCTTTGATCAGATCGCGTGCGTTCATATCCAGTTCCTTTCTTGTTTGGGCCGCAATCAATGACGTTGGTTGCGTGGCCGATAGTTGTTTTAGTCAATCAGATATTTCTCGAATGCGGCCATGTTCTTGGCATCAGCCGCCGCCGGGTCATCGTAGTAACGGCCGTCCGTAATTTCCTGGCCCAGCATGCCGTCGAAACCATGGACGTTGAGTGTGGCAACGAAGGCGTCCATATCGTGCTTGCCATCGCCCCACACCAGATGGCCATACGGGTCACCGTCGATAAAGTGCATCTCGTGAATTGCCCCATCACCAAAGGTGGCAAACCAGTCCTCGAGCGTCTCGCCAGCAACGCCCATCGCGGTTGTATCAACCATGGGCTGTAAATACGGGCTCGCGACCTCGTCAATCATGCGCTTCGCATCGGAAACCGTCGTCACAAGGTTGCTCTCCTCGGGACGCAGGCTTTCCATCGTAAGCACTAGACCGTGCTCGCCGGCATACTCCGCCAGAATGGACAAGTGCTCGCGGCTGCGCTTCCAGGCTTCCTCGCGATCCTCGTCCCAGTCGCCCCAGCCCGAGTTGACGGACATACGGTCGCACCCAAGTACCTCGGCAAGCTCAATGCCGTGCTTAAAGTACGCCAGGCTGCGCTGTTCATGCAGCGGCTTGCGTGCGCAGTACTGCCAAGGATAGACAACATTCTCGGGGCACAGAGTACGATACCTAAGCCCACGGTCTGCAGCCTTTTTCGCCAGGACCTCAGCCTCAAAGTAGCCCGTATGGTCGAGCGTCACATGCGGCTCTGCGCACCACAGCTCAATGGACTCAAAGCCCAAACGCTGCTGCACATCAAGGAAGTAATCGAGCGACCACATGATGTAGTGGATATTCATGCCCGCAATCTGTTCGCGGCGCAGCGTCGGCTTGGATTCAGACATCTTATGCCTCCTTATTTCGATCGAACACGATTTGTCCGTCCGACATCGTCATATCGATCGCAAGATCGCGTGCGTCGCGATAATCGAGGTCAAACACATCCCGATCGAGCACGCAGATATCGGCAAGCTTGCCGACCTCGAGCGTACCCAGCTCATCTTCGCGCATCAGGTCGTACGCGCCCCCGGCAGTCCAAGCGCGCAAGAGCTCAACAAGCGTCAGCGTGTTGACCTCATTCACGGGCAGTCCGTCGTCGAAGTATCCGCCGCACGCACTGTAGATTGACTCGCCCAGGCTCGGAATCAGCAGCGGCAAATCCGTGCCGCAGCACACCGTGCATCCGGAATCTTCCATGCCGCGGCGATTCCAGCTGTGCAAAAGTCGCGTCTCGCCAATTTGTCGACGCATCATCGACAGGCAATCCTCGCGCCGGTCCAGCGTCAGAATCTGCAGATAGACCTCGCAAATTCCACCTAACTTGCCAAACTCGACAAGATCGGTCGGGTCAGAGTTCTCGAGATCGGTAATCGCATGGCGGCGAAGCATCCGTCCATGCTCGTCTCGAGGCAGCGAGGCATAGAGCGCCACGGTGCGACGAACGGCGCCATCGCCCTGGCAATGCAAGGAATATCGGAAGCCGTCAGCATCAATTGCACGCAGCTCGTTCTCAATCAGATCCCACTCTGGCGCCTCGACGACCGTCTTGCCGGCAGCGCCCGCATCGGCCGAGTCCTCATAGGGGTCTATCATCTCGGCAAGCCCCGCCCATACGCCGCGATCGGTCATACGGTTGAAGCCAGAAAAACGAACGAACGGTCCCCGGAAGCGCTCTCGTGCCCCGCGAGCATATGGCAGATTTGCACCGGCACCCACCGGCTGCGACATCATAGAGACGCGAACCGTCAGCTCACCAGATTCCTCACGGCGAGCCATTTCGTCGGCAAAGCCGTAGTAGTCATCAAACGCCATCTCCTTGATGGCGGTAACGCCGCGCTCGTTGAGCATGCTCATGTAGTCCGAATACCCCGCACGCACCTCGGGCAGCGCGAGGAAATCGCTCATCATACGCCAGATCTTCTCGGCATAGCACGCCTGCGGTGTAAAGCCGTATCGCGCACTGGCGGCAGCATTGAGAACGCAGGTCTCCGCACCCGGTGTAAAGCAGACGACGGGGATATCGCCAAAAAACTCGTCAAACACAGCTGCCGTATTTGCGTTCTCGGCATCCGATGCCAACGTTTCGGATAGGTTGTGGCCAAAAGCCGCCGCGCAATCCGGATGATCTTCTTTCCATGCACGCAAGAGCGACACGGCCTCTTTGGCATCATCGATGCCGGACAGATCAGACCCCAACGTCCGCAGCGCCCAGCCTGTATAGAAGGTATGTACATCGATCAGACCAGGCATGACGGTGCGGTCGCCCAGATCAACTACCTCGTCCGCCTGGGTCAAATACGAAGCCACCTCACACTTGGTGCCAACCGCCTCAATTCGATTGCCACGGACCGCTACGAAACCTTCAAACGGCAGGTCCCCCGTACCGGTAAAGACGCTCTTAGACGTCAGGACCGTCAAACGATCAGACATCACAACCACCTACACCGGAAGCATGCCAGAGATTGCCGTTACGATCAGGCCAAAGACGACCATGAAAATGAAGAACTTCCAAATGGTCTTCCACCATTGGCCAAACGAGATCTTTGCCACGGCAAGGCCGGCGACCGTCATGCCCGCCACGGGACTGATGGTGTTGATGGTCTGATTAGCAAACTGGAGCGCGGTAACGGCGGCTTCGGGATTGAGACCCATAAGCTCGGTCAGCGGACCCATGACGGGCATGGTGAGCGCCGCAAGTCCAGAGCTCGAGGGAACCAGCAAAGAGAGCAGGCCAAGGACGATATACATAAACGTGGTGTAGACGGCGGCAGGTGCACCGGCCAGTGCAGTAGCGAGCGCCTGGAGGATGGTGTCGATGATCATGCCACCCTCTGCGATGACCAAGATACCGCGAGCGATGCCGATGACGATAGCGGCATACGCAAAGTCGGCAATGCCTTTAACGAACTCCTCGGCGATCGTCTGCTGGTCAAGGCCGCCCAGGATACCGGCAAGCAAGCCCATACCAAGGAACACGGCGGAAATCTCATTCATGTACCAGCCCTGGGTAACAAGACCCCAGACGATAATGCCCATGCCGCAGGCAAAATCGATAAGCACGAGCTTCTGACGGGTAGCGAACTCTTCCTCGATGGAGGCATCGGTCACGGAAAACTCAACACGCTTGAGCTTATCGTCCTCGTACGTAATGGACGACTCGGGATTATTCTTGACACGCATGGCGTAGCGCATGGCCCATGCGATACCAACGGCAGTGAAGATGACCCAAGAAACGGCGCGCAGCCACAGCTGAGGATTGCCCTCAATACCAATGATGCCTTGGGCGATCAAAACATTAAACGGGTCGATGGTCGAAGCACAATATCCCAGGTTAGGACCAAGGAAGCAGATGATGAATGCCGTCATCGAGTCATAACCGATACCCATCATGATGGGAATGAAGATGGCATAGAACGGCAGGGCTTCCTCAGACATACCAAACGTAGTGCCGCAAATGGACAGCAACGTCATCGTGATGGGAATGATGAGGATATCCTTGTTCTTGAGCTTTTTAATCACACGGCTCATGCCGGCATTCAAAGCGTTGGTCTTGGTGATGACTGCGAACGATCCGCCAATCAATAAGACGAACGCAACGACGTCGGCAGCCTCTTGGATGCCCTTAGTGGGCGCTTGCAGGACCGCGAAGATATCCTGACCCAGATTGATGGTCTCGCCGGTCTCGGAATCGGTGTAGTTCTTATCGACCTGTTCATAGGTTCCAGCAACGGCGACTTCACGCTCGCCCGCCGCTGTCGAAATCGTCTTGCGCTGATACTGACCAGAGGGAACGATCCAAGTCAGGACCGCAAAGACAACGATCAGCAAGAACATGATCGTATAGACATGCGGTAATTTGAACTTAAAACGTCTGTTTGTCTTCTTCGCCTTCGTATCTGACATAGATACCTCCAAAGAACTCGAGACTGCATCACATCTCGCTTCAACGCCTGCGCAAGGCAAACGTTCTATGACGTTCCATAGATTACCAGCAGCTTTTCCCATCATCAAGATAATTTCAAACTGATTGCCGCGACGCGGTTGAACGGTTGCGTTCGCGCCGTGAACGGTATGGAGACGCCCGGTGAGATGATCAACCGGGCGTCTCCATTCGCAATGTCCTAGATGTCAAAAACGTAGCGAGACCCAACGATCCGCTGACGACCGATGATAAACGGCCGCCGCTGCTCATCGAAAAAGAAGGCTTCCATATAAAACAAGGGTTCGCCAACGGGAACTGCCAACAGCCGAGCGACCTCGGGCGACGCGCACGCGATCTCGAGCGTGCACGGGTCGGTAAACGCGGGCGTGCGGCCCGTCCGGTTGCGCACGAACTCAAAAATGGATTGATTAGATAGAGGTGCCGTTGATAGATAGGCGTTGTCCTCGTAAACATATATGTTGTTCTCGAGCATGACAGGGACGCCATCGGCAGTGCGCACGCGCTCAACGCAAATCAAGTCAGTTCCAACGGGAACACCAAAGAACTGTGCTTCGGTGGAATCCGCCGGCAGTATCTTTCTCGAAATGACACACGCCCCCGGTTCCATTCCGTTAACGCGGCATGCGTCCGAAAAACTCTGGACGTCATCCTTCTGGCGAATCTTGCGCTTAAGCTTGGGGGCATTGACAAACGTGCCTTTCCCCTGTCGCTTCGTTAGATAGCCCTGCTGGACGAGCTCCTCAATAGCGCGTCGCACGGTAACGCGGCCAACTTTATAGCTCTCAGCCAATTCGAATTCGTTGGGTATCCGCGCGCCTGCCTTGTAGGCGCCGGAGTTGATTTCGTTTTTAATGATATCAATGACCTGTTGGTACAGCGGTATCGCTGCTTTACCGTCAGTTGGCCCTTCAGTCGGTGGCATATACCCTCTCCCAGCACAATTAAGTCTAAAGCGGGCCCAAGGGCATTCAGCAAGCCCTTAAGCCCGCATTAGCTTAAAGTATGCTAGGTGTCGCACCAAAATGTTGGCTATTTACTCATCAGACCCGAAAAACGCGCAACTACCGCGATCCTAAGAAAGCGTGAGCAGTTCCGGCAGCTGGTCGATAATCTTGTCCGCGGCATCCTGGCTAAAGCCAAAGCGCTCCTCGCGCTTGGCAATGACCGTCAGGCCGGCTCGCTTGCCGGCGGTGATGCCAGGCACCGAATCCTCAACGCAGCAGCAGCGATTCGCGGGCAGTCCCAGCAGGTCCAGTGCATGCAGGTAAATGTCGGGCTCGGGCTTGCTCTCCTTAAATTGCTCGCCGCTCACCACATACTCAAAGGCATCCGACAGCCCGCACGCATTGAGCACTTCCTCGATGCTATTCATGGGAGACGAGCTGGCAAGCGCCACGCGAACGCCGCGGCGCGGCAGCTCTCGAATCGTATCCACGGCGCCTGGGTTAATCAAAGCCTGATAGTCGCGCGGACGCTTATGCGCCCACTCGTCCCAACGGGTCAACGCCTCCTCGCCAGTGAAATGCCCCTTACCGGCGCGCTCAAACCAATCGACCAGCATATGCAGGAAGAACTGATGCGAGGTACCGACTTGCCCATTCAACTCCTCTTGAGTCAGGTTAAGCCCAAGCTCCTTGGCAAACGCGGCAGTCTCGCCCAGGTAGTAATACTCGGTATCGACAATGACACCGTCCATGTCAAAGATAACGGCGTCGAACGGAAATGCGGACACGGCACCCTCCCTAACAAAAGGACGCCCGCGAGCAGGCGCCCGAGCCATGCATTAATCGGCGATTCTAACCCAGCA
>USBA01000010.1 GCA_900552735.1 uncultured Collinsella sp.
CCGCCCGTGCGCCCAATTGCGCCGCGCAGGCTTGAGCTAACTCGTCGCACGCCGCCTCCACGTGCACAAACGCCTTGCGCTCGGTTTGCGTGGGGATACGCTTGGCAACGGCGCCCGCGTCCACGTAGCAGAGCTCGGAGCGATACATGATGCGTTCGCCCGCCGGGCCTGCCGCCGTCACGCCAACTGAAATCGGGCAGTCGAAACTACTGCTGCGCTCAAGATGCGCCTCTTCGATACGCCAACCCCGCGGCAGCGCCACTTGCGCGAGCGCTTGGCCGCCAGAGGCATCGCATGCGGTGTGGAGCTCAAGGTCGCCGACGCGGGGAGCATCCGCTGCGGCCACGTCGCGGACCGGCGACGCGGCGTCGGCATCCTGCATCGGCACATCGACCGACGCGTTCGCGCTCGGCTCACAACCTTCGTCCGCGCCATCATCGGCAGCCGCCCCATTTGCGTGTTCCGCGACACCCGGGTCATCCTCAACGCTCTCAAGCCGAACACCGCAGCCCGGGCAAAATCGCACCGGCACGCCGGCGACCCGCGGCAGCTGCATCCCGCACGCCGGGCAGAATCTCAAATCACTCATCCCGTACACCCCTCATTTCATTGACTGTTCTTGATGGCGGCTAGCTGTCGCCACAGTTCATCGGCACCGTCAAGGCGATATGCCGTCTTGTCGAGCACGATATTCCCGCCCTCGAACTCCACCGATTGCTCCGAGCCGTCTTCATAGACAAAGACGAGCGTGCGACCGGCATCGCTCATCCGCTCATCCACCGCACCTCCCACGGCGCAATCGTCGAGCGCGGCAAAAGTCGATGCGACCAGCTCGGCATCGTCGGTCTCATAGATCGTCCGCGCCTCGCCGTCCTCGATAAGCTTGACTGCCACCGGATCGGCAGCACAATCGTTCAGCAACGCTTGCGCGGCGTTCTTTCCCTGGTCGGCACGGGCACCAAAGCCGTATGCCCGCACAAGCGTCACCGCCGCAGCAAGGACCACCACGGCGATAAGCGCGCCCGCAATTTTATTAGACGAGCAACCACGAGACGCCATAGGCCCACCCCTTCCGTTCTGCTCCGCTCAACATCACATTCATATGCCTTTGAGCGCCAAAACGGCAGGTGACAAATGTCTCATATTCATATTTTTGCAGGTAAAACCACCACAAAGGTGCCTGTCCCCTTCGTGGTGGTTTTGGCTAGTCTTGGGGTGTCCAGGACCAGAAGAAATTGATGAGGGCCACGCGCGAGGCGGCACCGGTCTTTTTGTTGATCGAGGCGATATGGCGGTAGAGCGTAGAACGCGAAAGGAAGAGCGCTGCCGCAACGTCCTGCACGCTGTCGTCCGATACGACCAGCGCCTCCAGTACATCGCGCTCGCGCTTGGTAAGTCCAAAGGCGGCTACAAAACCGTCGAGTCGATCGTCAAACGAAAGCTCCGGTGTCTCCAGGGACACCGTGTCGACCTGATCGGGCGCACGGCTCACGCCAAGATCGTCGGTGGCAAACGCCAGCCCCCTGTGACCCGCTTCGTCCTCAACGCCTTGTCCAAACTGCCCCAACAGCGAGATCGCAATGCCGACAAACAGCACGAGTACGACACCCACCGCCATCAGCACGTTTTGGCTCGAGATGATCGCCACCGCCGGAGCCGTCACAAGCATTGAGCAAATGTTGTTGATGACGCGGCCCATGCACGGCCACAGATACGACCAGCGGGCATACATCGAAATCGCGGCGAACTTCGCGGTGAAGAACACCACGAAAAAGCCCGTGCCCAAGTAAAAGATAATCGTGGCGGCGAGCGCATTGCCGCCGTTGCCATCGGTGATAAGCACAAAGAACGAGAGCGTGGACAGCATGGCGGCGCACGTCATGATGATATTCATATACGAGCGTCCGCGCAGGTCATACAGGGCGCCGGCAGCAAGCGCACTCACAACCAGCAGCAAGCGCGGCCAGTCACCCAGATCGATAGCGCCGGCGGCATGCGAGGTCGTAAGACCGGCATTGAGAGCCGCGAATACGCCGGTGAGGCAGGCAGTCGCCACCGTCAAGCGCACTACGGCACCCTGGAAGGCCGCCTTTGCCTCGGGATTATCGCGCCACTTGGCGCCATGCTCCGACGCATCGACCGATAGCTCGGCAATCTCGGCTTCGAACTCGGGCGCGGACTCATCGCGTAATTTAGCTCGGCGGGTACCGTGAAGCAGCCCAACCAGCGCAATCGCACAGGCAATAAGGACAAACTGTTGAGGAATGCCCGCAGGCATCACCATATGGTTGAGCACCTGTACCAAAATGCCCGCAGCATAAGAAACCGCCACGGCACGTGCCAGACAAGGCGTCTGCGCAAAACGCCGCGCCAGATTGGCATGAGCGGTCGATCCGCAGTAGCCCAGGGCGCAGCACGCCACCAGACCGCCCGCAATCACAACCTGAAACTGCGCCGCCATAATCAGCAGCAGCAATGCCGACACCAGCAGCACGCCCGTCATATCGCTCGTTGCATCGATTGTCTGGGGACGGCGATAGTACAGGAGAGGACGCACAAAATAGCCGATCACGCTCGCGCCGACGACGATGCTCTCGTAGATAACGACCTCGTTCGCCGGCACAAACTCGGCCACGCGCACGTCAAAGAGGTACTCGCCGGCCAAAAACGTGAAAAAGACGATATGAGAAAGCCATTGGGGTCGCCTCCCCCGCGGCGCAGCTTCTTTCCGCGGGCTCGGGGTGCCACAATGGGCTTTGAGTATCGGCCCGTGCGGTAGCCCTTACCGCACCTGCGGGGAGGAGGCTTCCCATGCCCCATGTTACCTCCATCGGCCTGGACGTCCACGCGCGATCGGTCGCCGCGGCGGCGTTCAACCCCTTCACCGGCGAGGTGGTGCACCGCGACTTCGGGACGGACGCCGCCGAGATCGCCGAGTGGGCGCTCGGGTTCGAGGAGCCCAGGGCCTGCTACGAGAGCGGCCCCACCGGCTTCCACATGGCGCGCGAGCTGCGCGCGCTCGGCCTCGACTGCGCCGTGGCCGCCGTCTCCAAGATGCAGAGGCCGGCGGCGGACGCCCGGCGCAAGAACGACCGGCGCGACGCCGAGTTCATCGCCCGCATGCTCGCCACCCACAACATCGTCGAGGTCCCGCTGCCCGACATGGCGGTAGAGGCCGCACGGGACCTCGACCGCGCCCTCGACGACGCGACCCGCGAGCTCCGCCGCTCGAGGCAGCGCCTCAACATGTTCCTGATCAGGCTGGGCCACGTCTGGGACGAGCGCAACGCCGACGGGACGAGGAAGGGGTCCTGGACGCGCGCCCACTGGAGGTGGATATCCGGGATCAGGCTCGAGGGGCCCCAGCGCGACGTGCTCGAGTACTACGTCACGGCCGCCCGCTGCGCGGAGTCGGACAGGCGGCAGCTCGAGAGGAGGGTCGTCGCGCTGGCGGGCACCGACCGCTGGCGGGCGACGGTGGAGGCGCTGTCCTGCATCAAGGGGGTCGACACCCTGACGGCCTTCAGGCTCGCGGCGGAGGCCGGGTCCTTCAGCAGGTTCCGCTCGGCGCCGGCCTTCGCGAGCTGGTGCGGGCTGACCCCGTCGGAGCGCTCGAGCGGCGAGTCCGAGCGGCGCGGCGGGATAACCAGGGCCGGCAACGCGCTCGCGCGCACGGCGCTCATAGAGTCCGCATGGCACTACTCCACGTGCTCCCCGAGGCCAAAGGCCCCAGCCCCCGGCACCGACGTGCCCCCGGCGATACGCTCGAGGGCGGACGACTGCACCGCCAGGCTCCACCGCCGCCGCGAGGCGCTGGCCGCGGCGGGCAAGAGCGCGTGCAAGGCCAACGCCGCCGTGGCGCGCGAGCTCGCCTGCTGGGTCTGGGAGATCGGGCGCCGGGCGGAGGGGACCCTCAGCTGACCCCGTCGGACAACAAGCCTCCCGCCGGGAGGGCCCGCGCCTCGACGCATCGCCGGCGCGCGTTCACGAACCCTTTTTGGGCAGCCCAAGGGCCGCGCCCGTGAACAAGACTGGTTTCGGACGAGCGCGCCGGACGGAGAATCGAAATGCGGTGGGGTGCGCGGACATACCGGGCTGACCGCCGGCAGCGCGCCCACAAGAGCCCGCGGATATTAGCTTGCCAGGCAAGCGTCGACTAAACGTGCAGCGTGCGCGGGCCCTCCCGACGGGAAACGAAAAAGCCCGGTTTAAAACCGGGCTCGAACAAACACGCCTATTGACAATGGCTTTCTCATATTAAAGGGGTCGCCGCCGCTAAGGCGTTGACCCCTTAATCCAAGCAACGGCGCTGCCCAGCTTTCCAGAACTTGGGCTGCCGTCGACACTATTCTACCCACGAATGACATTTTGGACAATCGGTAGTGGCGTTTCAAAAACTAAGCGTAACTGGCGCAACCTCCCTCTAAGAAGGGATCGGCCGTCGTATCGAACAGCTCCGGGTAGCGGTCCTTGAGCCAGCTGTCTGCATCCTCGAAGCCGCGTGCCTTTTTCTCCGCCAGTGCTTGTAGCTCGTATGCGCTGGCCATCGCGGCGAGCGAATCAACCGCTAGGTCACCTCTGACATACGCCCTGACGCCGTAGAGGATTCGCTCCTCTGACTTGAGCGGCTTGTGGTAATAGTCGATGTCCAAAAGAAAGCCCTCAGGCTCCCCAATGTAGAAGGGGAAATGCAAGGCGGATGAGACTTGGCAGCCGTAGGCGTACATGTCACTGGTGTCGCCGTCATATCGATGCCAGCGCAATAGCTTGTCGGCCTTTTGAACGAGGCGCTCTTTGTAGACGGAGGAAGCAAGCTCTTTGTCGACTCGTTCGGATCCCCAAGTTTGCAGGTCAAACAGCACCATCGGCTCGTCGGGGCGTTGGAGGTTGCAGACGATGTCTCCGGCATGGAAGGGCGTTGGGATATCGAACCACATGTCCTCGAAATCGCTCGCGGTGCCCGCCTCGTCCCACTCACCCTCGAACCGGTAATCGCAAGACATTACTTCGCCGTTCGCATTGAGTAAGACCATGTCGTCGGCATAGTGGTCTTCGTCCGGGTCGATGGGGCGGCGAGTGATCTTGATCGCCTTTGGATTGTCGCCTTCGAATTCTCTCCAGATGGCATCGAAGCATTTTTGATAACTGCTGTACGGGCCGTAAAGAAGGTCGCATCGGTCGCGCCGGTCCCACGAGTAGTCCTCAAAGAAATACAGACTCTGGCCGTCCGTCCTTTTAAAGTGTGCGAGCTTTCTTTGCTCCTGCCTGATGACATTGCGCAGAAAGGCATGAAAGTCAGGGATGTTGAACGTGTCGTTTCTGCGGCTCATGGCGCAATTGGGCATGGTGTCGATGATCTTTTGCCAGCCTTCGAGCTTTTGCTGCAGCGTCGCTTTATGCGAGCAATTGACGATGAAAGCCGCTACGGGCGTGGTGAGCTCGTAGTCGATTCGTTGAAGATGCTCCTTAATACTGTGCGAGTCTAAAAACTCGAAGATGTCCGGACGAATATCCAGCTCACTTTGGCTGGCAGGCTTGCGGCGCGGCTGCAGGCAATCGTGTCCGACCGAGCCCTCGGCCCATTGCTTGCCGTAGTCGGGATCGTGGTGCAGCTTCTGCGAAAGCTCGAGCATAAAAGCGCAGCCGTCCGGTAGGTCACCGGTGTAGCGCTCGGCGGTGTAGAGGGCAGATGGGATGAAGGGGTCCAAGAGACTGTCGCTGTAGGTGCCGGATGAAAGCGATCCTTCCTTAACGCCGTGATATTTGCTGGGGCCTGCACACCAGATTTGTCCACGGAGCGTGTGCTCGTAGTCATTTTCGAGCACAATGGCAAAGCGAGGCCCGTGGTCGAAGGGGCGGCCGTCGATCTTGATGATGTCGCCCGGTACCCACGGCGTGTAGATAGGCTCGTTGTTCGCGCAGAACCGCCTGCTATCGTTTCGCCAGACGCTTGCGACATGCGATTTGCGAGTGCGGTGATTGCGCAGATCGCGGAGGAATATGAGCTCGCCGTCCTTGGTTGCCGCAAGCGACAGAGAGGGCTGCGCCGTTTGATGCTCGTGCAGGTCTTCCGAGGTGTAGAGATTGATCTTCCAGTACGATTCGGACCAGTCGTCATCAGGATACTCTTCGATGTAGTGCTTCATGAGCGTTTGTGCGGCGTCCCACGATGCGGTGGGGAAGGGGCCGTCAAGGGCGTCGGCGTCGCGCTCCTCCTCGTTGTAGAACATGACGTATAGCAGGAGGATTCCACGGTCGTGCTCGACGTTGTTGAGCATGTCGAGCGCGCTGTTGAGCTGGGCGAGATGCGAATCGATATCTTCGGTCAGCTCCGGCGAAACCTCTTTGTGGAGTTGCTCGAGCATGGCGCGCTTTTCGTCAAGCGTTTTCAGCGAGCCGGCGATGATCGGCGCTGGCCAGTATAAGTATTTGCGCATGTGGTCTCGCAGCTCTTGGCTTTTGATGCAGCTGAGGACGAGGTCTTTGCCGGCATCGGTGATGCCATCGCTTGCCTGATTGTTCATGTCGGCCTCCTTATTGATCGTTACCGGCATGATGCAACGGGTGCGGCTATTGTTGGTCCCATTAACGGGACCAAGCAACGACTCGATGTGACAAAGGGACTGCCCTTTGTCGCATTCCAAATATTGCCTTTACGTGTTGATACACACGGTGTGCAATAATACTCGCACTGTGCAATAGCGTACAGTCTGAGTAACAAGGAGGACGCTTGTCCCAGCTCGAGAAATGTGATCGCCGGTCCCTTCGCTCGCAGCGCGCCCTTCGCCAGGCGCTTGCCAGCGAACTTGCGGAGAGCGGCGACCTTTCGCGCATTAACGTCGCGTCACTCACCGAGCGTGCCGGTCTTACGCGCCGCACGTTCTATTCGCACTACCGCGATATCCCCGACTTTATCAGCCAGATCGAGGACGGCCTGCTTGCCGAGATTCGTGAGCGGGTGGAGCTTATCACCGCAGCTCAATTACCCGATCTTTACCGCAACATCGACGAGCTCGAGCCGGCACCCGGTTCGGTTGAGCTGCTACGCTATCTTGCGGCTAATCGCGACCTTATCGGGGCCCTGCTGGGCCCGGGCGGCGACCCCGCCTTTATTAAAAAGATCATCGATACCGCACGCGAGGCCGTGGTGCCGCGTGCACAGACGGGCATTTTGGGCTTGGCGCTGGGTACATTCTTTGACTACTACGTTACCTACGTCGTGAGCGCCGAGGTCGGCCTGATTCAGCGCTGGTTTGAGCGTGGGCTCACCGAATCGCCCGAGGCCATGGCGCGCATTATGACGGTCATCGCCTTTGTGCGCCCCGGCGACCTGTATGGCCAACCCATCGATATCAACGTGCCGGAATACGGCATGAAGCTATTGAATCTGCAGCTCGAGGATGCGGTCGACACCACCGCAACCGTCGAGTCCAACAACTAAGAGGAGAGACAGATGAGCAAACTCGTCGAGGGCATTAAGGACCGTGTGGTTGCTGCCGCACGCGAGGCCGCGCCCGCCGTGGTGGACGCCGCGCAGAAGGCCGCGACCGCGGCTGCCGAGAAAGTTGCCGAGGCGGTTGCCGAGGCCAAGAACGCGGCAGGGGAGACGTCCGTCGCTAGCGAGCCCGTCACTGCCGCTGAGCCCGTAGCCGCCGCCCACGCCCCCGAAGGCGCGATCTTCAACCCCGAGGCCGCCCACGGCAACCTGCACCTGGGCATTGACGTGGGCTCCACCACCGTTAAGCTCGCCGTGCTCAACGACGACAACCAGATTGTCTACGCCAAGTACCAGCGCCACCACACCGACGTCCGCGCTTGCGCCCGCGACCTGTTCGAGGGCGCTGCGACCGTGCTGCCGACGGCCCAGATGACCTGCGCCATCACCGGCTCGGGCGGCCTTCTGCTGTCCCAGTGGCTCGACCTGGAGTTTGTCCAGGAGGTCATCGCCAGTAAGCGTGCCGTCGAGACCCTCATCCCGGCCACCGATGTCGCCATCGAGCTGGGCGGCGAGGACGCCAAGATCATCTACTTCGACAACGGCATCGAGCAGCGCATGAACGGCACCTGCGCCGGCGGCACGGGCGCGTTCATCGACCAGATGGCCACTCTGCTGCACACCGATGCCAGTGGCCTCAACGAGCTCGCGGCCAACGCCACCACCATCTATCCCATTGCCAGCCGCTGCGGCGTTTTTGCCAAGACCGACGTCCAGCCGCTGCTCAACGAGGGCGCCCGCCCCGAGGACGTGGCCGCCTCCATCTTCCAGGCTGTCGTGACCCAGACCATCTCGGGCCTGGCGTGCGGCCGTCCCATCCGCGGCAACGTCGCCTTCCTGGGCGGCCCGCTGCAGTACCTCTCCGAGCTGCGCCACCGCTTCTACCTCACGCTCAACCTGGACGAGGAACACCGTATCGTGCCCCAAAACGCCCACCTGTTTGTGGCGAGCGGCGCCGCCATGGCGCACGAGTCCAACAAGCTCAGCACGTTCCCGCAGCTCATCGAGGCCATCGACAGCTTAGGCGACACACAGGGTGCCGAGGTCGAGCGCCTGGATCCGCTCTTTGCCACCGACGAGGACTTTGCCGAGTTCAAAACCCGCCACGACCAGGAAGTCGTCCCCAAGGGCAAGCTCGAAGGCTACACCGGCCGCGTGTTCATCGGTATCGACGCCGGTTCCACCACCATGAAGGCCGCGCTCGTGGGCGAGGACGGTCAGCTGCTGCACACCTGGTACGGCAACAACAACGGCGACATCCTGGGCACGGCCAAGGTCATCATGGCCGATTTCTACAACCACATTCCCACCGGTTGCACCATCGGCCACGTGACTACCACGGGCTACGGCGAGGCGCTGCTCATCGAGGCCCTCAAGGCCGACTCCGGCGAGATCGAGACCGTCGCGCATCTGCGCGGCGCCAAGGCGTTCCTGCCCGGCGTCGAGTTCATTCTGGACATTGGCGGCCAGGACATGAAGTGCCTGCGCGTCAAGGACGGCGTCATCGAGCACATCATGCTCAACGAGGCCTGCTCGTCGGGCTGCGGCAGCTTTATCGAGAGTTTCGCCGTGTCTATGAACATGGACGTGCGCGCGTTCGCCGATGCCGCCATCCATGCCAAGGCCCCGGTCGATTTGGGCAGCCGCTGCACGGTCTTTATGAACTCGCGCGTCAAGCAGGCGCAAAAGGAAGGCGCCACGGTGGGCGACATCGCGGCCGGCCTGTCCTATTCCGTCATCAAGAACGCTCTGTTCAAGGTCATTAAGCTGCGCGACCCCAAGGAGATCGGCAGCCAGGTGATCGTCCAGGGCGGCACCTTTATGTCCGATGCCACACTGCGCGCGTTTGAGCAGCTCACCGGCGTTCATGCCGTGCGTCCCGACATCGCCGGCTGTATGGGCGCCTATGGTGCGGCCCTGCTCGCCCGCGACCGCGCCGGCGCCGATGGCACCTCGACCATCCTTTCGGCCGAGGACATCGCGCACCTCACCGTGACGCAAAAGCATGTCCGCTGCGGTCGTTGCTCCAACAACTGCCAGCTCACCGTCAACGATTTTGGCGGCGGTAGGCGCTTCATTACCGGCAATCGCTGCGAGAAGGGTGCCGGCCACAAAAAGCAGAAGACCGAGGCCCCCAACCTCTTCAAAAAGAAAAATGAGCTGCTCTTTAACCGCGAGGTCCTGAGCCCCGACGAGGCCCCGCGCGGCACCGTCGGCATCCCGCGCGCGCTCAACATGTACGAGAACTACCCCTACTGGCATGCGTTCTTTACGCGCCTGGGCTTTAGCGTGCAGCTGTCCGACCAGTCGAGCAAAAAGACCTACCAGGCGGGCATCGAGTCCATGCCGTCCGAGAGCGTGTGCTACCCGGCAAAGATGAGCCACGGCCACGTGATGAACCTTATCGACCGTGACGTCGACTTCATTTGGATGCCGTGCGTGCGCTGGGAGCGCAAGGAGGATCCAACCGCCGGAAACTGCTACAACTGCCCCATCGTCATGAGCTACCCCACGGCGCTGGCGCTCAACATTGACGAGATCCGCGAGCAGAACATCGAGTTCCTGTATCCGTTTGTGCCCTATCACGATAAGACCGAGCTCAAGCGCCGTCTGTACCAGGTGCTCGCCGTCGACCGTGTGGCCGATGCTGAGGCCGGTCGCGGTCGCGTGCGCGGTCCCAAGATCACGCGCTCCGAGGTCGATGCTGCCGTCAACGCTGCCTTTGAGGCCGATGCGCGCTTCCACGAGGATATCCAGACCATGGGCGAGGAGGCCCTTAAGTGGGTCGAGGACCACGGCGGCCACGGCATTGTGCTCGCCGGTCGTCCCTACCATAACGACCCCGAGATCAACCATGCCCTGCCCGAGCTTATCTCGAGTTTTGGCTTTGCGGTCTTTACCGAGGATTCGCTTGCGCACCTGGTGAAGCCCGAGCGTCCCATCCGCGTGGTCGACCAGTGGATGTACCACAGCCGTCTGTACGCCGTCGCCCGTTTTGTGACGATGCGCAACGATCTGGACCTGATCCAGCTCAACTCTTTCGGCTGCGGTCTCGATGCCCTGACCACCGACCAGGTGCAGGAGATTCTGGAGGCCAGCGGTAAGATCTACACCGTGCTCAAGATCGACGAGGTGTCCAACTTGGGCGCCGCGCGCATCCGCATCCGCTCGCTCATGGCAGCGCTCAAGGACCAGGAGGCCGAGCGCCTGGCCGAGGCCACGGCCGCGGGCGAGGCCTACGAGCAGGGCGATGCTGCGCCGGTGGCACCCTCCACGGACGCCCCCGCGTTCGCGAGCCGCAAGTACACGTTCGAGGCGCAGCGTGAGAGCGCCTCGACCGCATGGCCCAAAGTGCCCTTTACCGAGCAAATGCGCGACGAGGGCTACACCATCCTGTGCCCGCAGATGGCACCGATCCACTTTGACCTGGTCAAAGAGGTGTTCCGTGGTGCTGGCTACAACTTGGAGCTGCTGCCCTCGACCGATCACGATGCCGTCGAGGCCGGCCTGCGCTATGTGAACAATGACATTTGCTATCCGTCGATTCTGGTAACGGGCCAGATCATGGAGGCCATCGAGAGCGGTCGGTACGATCTGTCCAAGACGGCTGTGGTCATCAGCCAGACCGGCGGCGGCTGCCGTGCCACCAACTACATCGCACTCATCCGCAAGGCCCTGCGCGAGAGCGGCCACCCCGAGATTCCGGTGATCTCGCTTTCGGCTGTGGCGCTCGGCGAGGACAACCCCGGCTTTAAGATTACGCCGGCGCTGCTTAAGCAGGCAGTCTACGCGGTGCTCTTTGGTGACGTGATGATGCAGATGCTCTACCGCTGCCGCCCGTACGAGGCCACGCCCGGTGCTGCCAACGCACTCTACGAGGAATACATGGCGCGTGCCCGCAAGCTGGCGCCTAAGTTCAACAGGCACAACTACACCAAGCTTGCGCGTGAGGCCATCCGCGCGTTCGACAGCATGCCGCTTGTGGGCGAGGGCTCCAAGCCGCGCGTGGGCGTGGTCGGCGAGATTCTGGTCAAGTTCCACCCCACGGCCAACAACCACGTGGTCGATGTCATTGAGCGCGAGGGCTGCGAGGCTGTGGTGCCGGGCCTGCTCGACTTCTTCCTGTACTCCATGAGCAACGCCGAGCTGCAGAAGGACGAGCTGGGTAGCTCTGCTACCACGCGTGCGGGCATGCAGGCGCTCATCAAGCTCGTGGACTGGATGCGTACGCCGGTGGAGGAGATGCTCGAAAAGTCCCGCCGCTTTGAGGCGCCCGAGCGCATCGGCACCATGGCCGACAAGGCCCGTACGGTGCTTTCGGTGTGTAACAACATGGGCGAAGGCTGGCTGCTCACGGCCGAGATGCTCGACCTGATTGACCATGGCGCTCCCAACATTATCTGCACACAGCCCTTTGCGTGCCTGCCTAACCACGTGGTGGGCAAGGCCGTGATCAAGGAGCTGCGCTGTCAGCACCCCGAGAGCAACATCGTCGCGGTGGACTACGACCCCGGTGCGTCCGAGGTCAACCAGCTCAACCGTATTAAGCTTATGATCAGCGTGGCAAAGGAGAACATGCGCGCCGGTAAGGGCTTTAAGCTCGAGAAGGTGGCGCCGCTCGCGATGGACGAGGTCACCGGCCAGATGCGTGCCCACGACGGCTGTGTGAGCTGCGGGCCGGCCAGCGAGGAAGCCGTTGCATCGGTTGCCAAGCGTCTGGGACGCGGCATTAAGAAGTAGCTGGCCTGCTATGGGCTAGATATGAGACAAACGGGTGGTAGTCGTACCGGCTACCACCCGTTTTTGCTGGACATATGTTGCGCAAATGATCTCGCTGCAGCCTTCCGTGGGCTCGTATTTCAGAAGTGCGGTGAAAAACGCGAACCTCCCGAGCACACCGCCTTTTTAGACTCCCGCGACCTGCGGTTTTGTTGTCAAAAAAGCCGATCTGGTCGGCGAAACCCGATTTTTCCCCGCACTTCCGAAAACAGCGGTTCAGCAGCGCCAAAAAATGGCCTCAAAATCGAGAGTTAATGAACAAATGTAGCCGTTCGCCGCGAAATACCGTCCGTTTATAGAACCCACCCCCATCGCGCGTCATCCTTACGGTTGAATAAATACACATCTATGGAATTACGTTAGAGAGGACCGTTCCATGAGCTACAAGACCGTTTGTGTTGCCGGCGGCGGCGTGTTGGGAAGCCAGATTGCCTTTCAGGCTGCCTACTGCGGCTTTGATGTGACGATCTGGCTGCGCAGCGAGGGCAGCATCGGCCGCACACAGCCCAAGATCGATCATGTGCGCGAGGAGTACATCGCGGCAATCGAGGGCATGGCAGATGGCACAGGCGAGTGGTGCGCCGGTATCGCCGATAGTGGCCAGCCCTTCGACAAGGAGGCGGCATTCGCCGCCGTCGAGCGTGCCTACTCCACACTCAAGCTGGAGCTCGATCTTGCCAAGGCAGCGGCCGATGCCGACTTGGTCATCGAGTCTATGGCCGAGGACACCCAGGCAAAGATCGACTTCTACAAAAAGCTCGCCCCGGTTCTCCCGCAAAAGACCGTCGTCGTGACGAACTCCTCTACGCTGCTGCCGAGCACCTTTGCCAAGTACACTGGTCGCCCCGAGAAGTACCTGTCGCTGCACTTTGCCAACTCCATCTGGAAGAACAACATGACCGAGGTCATGGCGCAGGACCAAACCGACAAGCGCTACTTCGACGAGCTCGTCGACTTCGCCAACGACATTCGCATGCTTGCCCTGCCCGTCAACAAGGAAAAGAACGGCTACCTGCTCAATTCCATGCTGGTGCCATGGCTGCTTTCGGGCCTCGACTTGTATGTCTCGGGCGTGAGCGATCCCAAGAGCATCGACCTCGCATGGGCGCGTGGCACCGGCGCCCCCAAGGGTCCGTTCCGCGTATTCGACACGGTTGGTATCCAGACGGCTTACAACATCGTTATGCAGTACCAGAAGGTGCCGGGCCTGGTGAGCCCGTTGCTCAAAAAGATGATGATGCCCTACAACTTTAAGGCCATGGCATCCGTCCTCAAGCAGATGCTCGACGAAGGCAAGCTAGGCGAAAGCTCGGGCGAGGGCTTCTTCAAGTACTAAAAAATGATCCCTCGGGGACGGAGGAAAACGGATCATCGCATTCCTGCGTCCCCTGTGCATCTTGCGACTAACAGCTCCGGCTGCCTCGAGCCTAAGCTAGCCTTAAGAGGCGTTTGTTAAGCTTCGAGTCATAATTGGACAGAGCTTGGCAAGTGCCCTGGAATATGAAGGAAGCGGCAGCGATGGAATTCTTCGATGGTGACGACATGGGATCGAGTAGCGAAGACGGCTGCGACGAAACTGCCCCGTTTGTCAAAGTCGACCCCTTTGGCGCCGATACCCTGAGCTGCTATGTGCGCTTTGCAACATCCCGCGCCGGCATAACTCCACGTCAAACTCCACGCGACCGAGTTCGGGCACATTGAGGTCGATGAGCTTGCGGGCAATGCGGCGGTCGTGCGCCCCGAGTGCCTCGCTTGTCGTCACGTGAGCGACAACCTCGCGCTCGACAAGGCCCTCTTCCTCGCCTTCGGTAGCCGAAGTCTCGACGGCGACGGTGTAATCCTTAAAGCCCGGCAGCACCGCGGCAAGTTCGCGCGTGGTTTCGGTGACGCCGTAGCCGTCCTGCACGCCGGCCTGCGCCGAGCCAATGGACCCCGCGGTCATAACGATGCAGGGGATGGCAAAGATCACCGTACCCACGATGATGCGGCGGCGCACCTTGTGCGACAGCTCATCGACCTCGGCATTTTCCTCGGCGGTCACAATGCCGTCACCGTTGAGGTCGCGCTTGAGCGGTACACGTAAAAGAAGCAATACGGCTTCGGCCGCCAGTGCGATAAAGACGACGTTGATGCCAAACTCGTAGAGGGCCGAGAGGAACAGCGACCCGCTCGCGATGGCAATGCCGTAACCTGCCGCGCACAGGGGCGGCATGAGTGCGGTCGCCACGGCTACGCCGGCAATGAGCGTCGAAGGCTCCTGGTCGCGCGAGTTACCCAGCCCGCCCGCAAAGCCGCCCGCGAGCGCGACGGCAAGGTCCCATACGGTGGGTGTCGAGTTATCGATGATGGCGGCCGTGGTGGTGCCAAGGGGCGAGAGCTTAAAATACAGCGTGGACGTGATCAGGCAAAGGACCATCTGTAGAGCCAAGCCCGCGACGGCTTCGACGGTAATCTCGCGGTCGAGCGTGGCAATGCCGTATGCCATGGCAAGGACCGAGCCCATGAGCGGGCAGATGAGCATGGCGCCCACAATGGCGATGTCCGAATCGATATCGAGGCCGACACTCGCGATCAGCATGGCGATAATGAGGATGCACAGGTGCGAGCCGGTCAGGCGCGCTCCGTTTACAAAGCGCTTGCGAATTACGTGATAGGGGGCGCGACCCTCGCGAATGTTGAATGCGCGCCTCAGGAAGCGGCCGGCGTTCTCCATGACCTCGCTATAGGCAGGGCGGATGCCGTGGCGCCGGTGATGGCGCTCGCGCAGTCGCTTGAGCTGCTGGTTATCGAGTTTCATGTTCACCTCGCTTCGCCGCGGGCTATGCATCGCGCCCGCTGCCTCTACTCTACACCGCGGCAGGCGGGGTGGTCATCTTGACGTGAAACTTAGACGAGTAGGTAAAGGGGGCGCGTCAAATGAGGTTGAAGCCGAGGGTTTCGGCAGATACAAAAAAAGCGCGGGGCCGGATGGTCTCCGACCCCGCGCTCTGCACGGATACGTTGTTGTTGGGTTTAGCCCAGCAGGCTCAATCCCACGGAGACAAACGCCAGGATAACGCCGACGATGGACTCGCCGCCCAGCAGGCCGCTGGCGACAACCAAGCCCTGCTCCTGGAAGGCGGCGTTCTTGGCGGTCTTTTCCTCGTCCGAAAGACCGGCGGTGGCGTCGCGGTGTGCGGCCCACTTGTCGTAGGCGAGCTTGACGCAGGAGCCCAAGAAGGCCGTGAGCGACATGTAGAACGGCAGGTACACGCCCAGACCGATCATCATGGCCGGAATGCCGAGCCAGTACATGACGATGCCGGCGATAAAGCCGCCCGCAAACCACGGCACGCTCGGGATGCCCGAGACCATGGTGGCGACCACGCTTGCCTGCGCGGCCACAAAGCTCTTGTCGGGGCCGAAGGCGTCCGGACCATAGGCGGTGACGAGCGCGACCATGACGGCGGCAGCGACCAGGGCGCCCACGATGCCGCCAATGGCCTGGCCGACCCACTGTGCGCGCGGGTTGGTGCCCAGTACGGCTCCGGCCTTAAAGTCGTTCATGACGTCGCCCGCAAGGCCGCACGCCACGGCCACGATGCCGGCGATAAAGAACAGCTTGACCTGTGCGAGCTGCGCGAAGGCTGCCACGATGAGCATGACGATGAGGCCAAAGATCTCCATAGGGTCGATACCCGTCTGGCCGCAGCTCTGCGCACTCATGATGGTGGTGACAAAGGTGAACAGCGTGACGATGACGGCCGGGACGGGACCGAGGTCGAGCGCGATGGCAACGATCACGGCGATGGCGGCGGTGCCCAGGCCGATGATGCCGGCGTCGAGCTTAAGCGAGCCCGAGATGAGCGATTGCTCGTCGGTGTCGGTGGAGCTGTCGGCGGCGAGGCCGCGGACGATACCGGCGACCTGCGGCAGGATGTCCTTAAGGACGACGGCGACGCCAAAGCCCATCATAAGACCCATGCCCAGGGACTTGACGATGCCCTGCGCGGTCACAACATCGAACAGGCCGGCAGCGGTGCCGCCAACGATGATGGCAAAGTTGCCCAGCAGCGCGCCGGCAAACCAGAAAGCGACGGGGGCAAAGCCCACGAGGAAGCCGACGGAGAGCAGCATGGGCGAGTTGTAGATGCCAAAGGTCACGCCGGGGATGTTGAGCGTGCACAACATGCTGGGCACCACGCCCAGGGCGTCGCGCAGCACGCTATAGATGCCGGCGATGGCCATGGAACCAAAGAGCTGCTTGCCGGTTTTGCCGCCAGCCTCGGTCGCGCGCAAGGTCTGAGCTGCGGCGTTGCCGGTGGGGAACTCCAGGGCGGCGTCCACGATAAAGTGACGGTGGATGAGTGCCGTGGCGAGAAGGCCCAGGATAGTGCCGGCGAGTGCCACGATAAACATGTCGAGCCAACTGATCTGGTCGGCATAGCCCAGCATCCAGGCGCCCGGGATGGTAAACGCCAGACCGCCGGCGACCATGGCGCCTGCGGACATGATGGTGTGGGTGACGTTGGCCTCGTTGAGGCTGGCGTTGCCCATGAGCTTCAGGAAGAACAGCGAAATGACGGCAGCGAAAATGATCGGCCAGGGGAGGGCGCCCATCTTGAGGGCAGTATAGGCCGAGCTTGCCGTGATAATCACGCAGCCAAGGACGCCGATGACGACGCCGCGCAGCGTGAGTTGACCGCGCATCGAGGTGCGGTTCGAGGGATTGCTCATATAGAACTCCTTTGCGTATATCCGCTTCCCCCGCAAGCGCCGCTACGGATACGGCGCGGGAAGTCGGGTTACCAAGGGCCGACGCGTGAGCTCACGTACGACCGCGCATCAGTATAGCCGCAAGGTAGTCAATTTGGGACGGGGCTTTTTAGCTGGTTTGGGTAGGCGATATACTGCTGGGCAGACGAAAGGAGCGCCGACGATGCTTAATGGGTGCGCATATATATTGACGGTCGATGTGGGCAACACATTCATTCGCTTTGGCCTGTTTGCCGAGGATTCGGCCGCGGCGCAGGAATGCCCGCTTGCGACGTGCGAGATCACGACGCCGTCGAGCATCACGGCCGACGAGGCGCGCATGAGGCTCGCGCAGGTCATGGGTGCACTGGCAGCCGATGCGGGCATGCCGGGCGCGCTCGTTCCCGCGGCGGCCGTGCTGAGCTGCGTAGTGCCGGCGCTCGAGCGCCCGTGGAAGGCGGCGCTTTCCCGCACCTGCACGGGGCGCGTGCTCACCGTGGGGCCGGGCCTCAAGACCGGTATGCCCGTGCACTACGACGATCCAGCAGAGATCGGTCCCGACCGCATCGCCGACGCCGTGGCGGTCCGTGCCGTCTACGGCTCTCCGTGCATCGTGATCGACCTGGGCACTACGACCAATATCGAGGTCATCGATGCGCGCGGAACCTTTGTCGGCGGCGTCATCGCGCCGGGTCTGGCGCTTGGCGCCCGCTCGCTTTCGGCCGCTGCGGCGCGCCTGCCGCAGGTCGAGCCCTCGGCACCCACGCATGTGATCGGTCGCAACACGCGCGAGGCCATGCGCTCGGGCGTGGTCTTGGGCGAGGTGGCCCGTATCGACGGCATGCTCGACATGGTGCTTGCCGAGATGCGCGCGACCAAGGCGGCGGGGGAGGGCAGCGTGCCCATCGTCATCACCGGCGACGATGCCGAGGCGCTCGCGGCGTTGGTCGGCCACAGCCTGACGGTCGATGACGCGTTGACGCTTCGCGGCCTGGCCGAGCTCTACCGCATCAATCAAAAGCCCCGTCGCGCGTAGGGCGAGGGGCTGGTGGGATAAGCACCCCCACCTTTCACCTGCTACAATGTGTCAAACTATTGCGATTTCGGAGGTGTCTGCCATGTCGGACGATCTTCATCAAACCGCGTCGGGCAAGCGCCGCGACGTTATTAGCTGGGACGAGTTCTTTATGAGCGTGGCCATCGCCGCGCAGCGCCGCAGCAAGGACCCCAATACGCAGGTGGGCGCGTGCATCGCCAGCACCAACCACCGCATCCTTTCGGTGGGCTACAACGGTACGCCCTCGGCACTCAACGACGACTTTTTCCCGTGGGGCACGAGTGATGACCCGTTGCAGGACAAGCACAACTACGTGGTGCATGCCGAGGCAAACGCCGTGCTCAACTATCGCGGCTCGCTCAAAGACCTTGAGGGTTCCACGGTCTACGTCACGCTGTTCCCGTGCCACGACTGTGCCAAGATACTGGCGCAGGTGGGCGTGGGCGAGGTCGTCTACCTGGACAACAAGTACGCCGACACCGATGACGGACGCATCAGCCGCCGCATCCTCGACTCCTGTGGCATCAGCTACCGCCAGGTTATCGTCGATGTTCACATCGGCACCGAGGGGCGGGCTCAGCAGTAGCGCGTGGCAACGCCAGCTGGCAACAAAAGGCAGCCAAAAGAGCCCCGTCCCAAATTGACTACTCGTGAAAGTCGCGTCTGCGCGCATGGACGGCTCGTGAGCGGGTACACGGCTGTAGTAACATAGCTTCTGTCCGCGGGCGCGCCCGCGTAATTGTGAGAAAGGAGCCCCTGTGGCTGTTAACGAAGAGCTGCTTAAGAAGGTTCTTGAAGAGATTCGCCCCAACCTGCAGGCCGATGGCGGCGATATGGAGTATGTGGGCGTCGACGACGAGGGTGTCGTCAAACTGGAGCTGCAGGGCGCCTGCGCCGGCTGCCCCATGAGCGCGTTGACCCTGTCCATGGGCATCGAGCGCATCCTGAAGGAGCACGTGCCCGGCGTTACGCGCGTTGAGCAGATCAATGCCTCCGGCGAGACCGACGACCTGTACGACGAGTATGCGCCGTTCTAAGATGCGAAAGCTGCGGACGGCATACTCCGCATAGACGTTACGCCCAAATATGCGGCTGCGAGCGCAAGGCCCGCGGCCGCATTTGTATGTAGGGAGCAGGGGATCGATATGCTCAACGACCTCTACCATATGCTTGATCCCGTCGCGATTTCGGCGGGTCCCATCACTATCTACTGGTATGGTCTGGCCTATGTGGTCGGCGCCCTGCTCACGGCGGTCGTCATGTACCGCACGCAGCGTCGCTGGGGCTTTAACATCACGATTGACGACCTGACGAGTGTCGTGGTCGGCGTGGTCTTTGGCCTCATTATCGGTGCGCGCCTGTTCTACGTCGTCTTTTACGGTGATGGCTACTACTGGGCACACCCGCTCGAGATCTTTGCCACCAACGAGGGCGGCATGAGCTTCCATGGCGGCCTGGTGGGCGGCATCTTGGGCGGCATCATCGTGTGCCGCATGTATAAGCTCGACGCCTGGACCGTCGCCGACCTTGCCGTGATCGGCGCCCCGCTGGCCCTGTGCCTGGGACGTTGCGCCAACTTCGTGAACGGCGAGCTGTGGGGTAAGCCGACCGATCTGCCTTGGGGTGTGGTCTTTGGCGGCACCGCGGGCGATATGCCGCGCCATCCCTCCCAGCTCTACGAGGCGTTTCTTGAGGGCGTCGTGCTCTTCTGTATTTTGCAGGTGCTCAGCCGCAAAAAGCCGCTGCTGCCCCAGGGCACGTTTATGGGCGTGTTTGTGATGGGTTACGGCATCGTCCGCTTCCTCGTCGAGTTCGTGCGCGTGCCCGACGCCCAGCTGGGCTATCTGCTGGGCGGCGTCATCACCATGGGTCAGCTGCTGAGCCTGCCGCTCGTCTTCGCCGGCCTGGCGCTCATCATCTTCGCCCGACACCGCAATCGCCCCCAGCGCATCTACCTCGACGCCTAACCAAAACCACCACAAAGGGGACAGGCACCTTTGTGGTGGTTTTGCCGAGTTTGGCAGGTTTCTAGAAAGGCTATTCGGACTGTGAAGGATTCCGACCTCTCCACAACGGCCGCGCGCGACGCGGCCCGCATCGTCTGGTTTAAGCGCTACCCCGCCAAGCAGACGCTCATCGCATTTCTGCTCGCGCTGTTGGCGACCACGGCGTTTTCCATCGATCCCGCCCCGGTGTCGAGCAACGCAGTCTTGGCGATTGACCCCAAAGCCTCGGGCATGCTGTACGTGTGCTACGAGGTGCTCCTCTCGTTTGCCGGCCATACCGACGCGGTCATGTTGCTTGCGCTTGCCTGCCTGCTCACGCTGCCGTTTCGCTATGTGTTCTTTGGCCGCGGTGACGCTTGGCGCCC
>USBA01000011.1 GCA_900552735.1 uncultured Collinsella sp.
TGGCCTGGGCAAGCTTTGCCAGGCGGGCGGCTTCCTCGGCGACGGGCGACTCGACACCGATCTCGGTCAGCGCATCCTGGTTCATGCTCGTGAGCACAGTGATGGCGACAAGCTTGGCGCGATCCTCGCGCGCCTCCGCGGCACCCTCACGACACGCAGCGAGCATGGTGCCAGAACCCAGGCCATGGACCGAGAGCAGGTCGGCACCGGCAAGCGAGGCCGAACGGGCGGCACCGCGTACCTGATGCGGAATGTCATGGAACTTGAGGTCGAGGAAGACCTTAAAGCCCAGATCCTTGAACGTCTTGACGATCTCGGGTCCCTCAGCGTAATAGAGCGTCATGCCCACCTTGAGCCAAACGGCATGACCAGAAAGCTCGTGGGCGAGCTCAAGCGCACGCTCACGGTCGCAGTCGAGGGCGACGATAACGCGGTCGCGGGCATCGGTCTCTAGCATTCGAAAGCACCTACCAGCTCGTTGATGTCCTTCACGCCCTGGGACTCCGCCCAAGCCTCGAGCTCGTGCGCAATCTTAATCGAGGCGCACGGATCGACAAAGTTGGCCATACCGACCGACACGCAGGTGGCGCCAGCCAGGATAAACTCGGCCGCATCTTCGCCCGTCATGACGCCGCCGACACCGTTGATGGGGATATCGACGGCCTGAGCGGCCTCCCAGACCATGCGCACGGCGATGTGGTGGCACAGCGGGCCCGAAAGGCCGCCCTTGGGCTTGGCCACACGGGACTTGCGGGTATGAACATCGATGGCCATGCCCTGGATGGAGTTAATGACCGAAAGGCCGTCGGCGCCGGCGGCCTCGAGAGCCTTGGCAATCTCGGCGACGTTGACCGGCGCCATCTTTACGAACAGCGGCTTATCGGTCACCTTACGGCAGGCAGCCATAACGGCAGAGGCGCCCTCGGGCGAGGAGCCCATGGCGGCACCGCCGGCGGCAATATTGGGGCAGCTCACGTTGATCTCGTAGCCGGCAGCCCAGGGGCACAGCTCGACATACATCTCAAGCGCGCGGACAAACTCCTCGACGGAATGACCGGCGACCTGACAAATGACCTGGCAGCCATCCTTGGAAAGCTGTTCGAGCCACGGGCCGGACTCACGGGCAAAGGCGGCCACACCGGGGTTCTGAAGGCCCACGGAGTTGATCATGCCGCCCGGGATCTCGGCCATGCGAGGCGCGGGGTTGCCGGGCCAGGGCTCGGCAGCACAACCCTTGGTGGTGATGGCACCCAGCTGGGAAACATCAAAGAAGTTCTGGAACTGCCAACCGTAGCCAAAGGTACCGGCTGCGGTGTTGATGGGGTTTTGCATCTTGACGCCGCCGAAATCGACGGCCATGTTCACGGTACCCACTAGAAGACCACCACCTTGGAAGCATCGAACACGGGGCCGCACATGCAGGCGCCCTTCATACCGTCGACCGTCTCGACATTGCAGGTGTTGCAGGCACCAAAGCCACAGCTCATCATGCGCTCGAGCGAAACCTCGCAGTACGCACCGGCCTCGGCGGCAGCGACGGCGACCTTCTTCATCATGACGGCGGGGCCGCAGCTGGCCACGTAGTCGTAGCCGCCCTCGCCGAGCAGCTCGGCTGCCGGATCGGTGCAAAAACCGTGCGTACCCAGCGTACCGTCGTCGGTGCACACGTTAACCGTGGCGCCCAGCGCGCGGAACTCATCGACACCCACGGCCTTGGACGCGGTGCCAAAGCCCAAGCACACGTCCACATCAACACCCTGCTCGGCAAGCATACCGGCAAGGCACAGCACAGGCGGAACGCCGATGCCACCGGCGACGAGCAGGGCCTTCCTGGTGCCCTCGGGTACCATCCAGCCACGGCCACCGGGGCCCAGCAGGTTAGAGGTGGAGCCAGGGCCCATCTGGGACAAACGACGGGTATCGTCGCCCACGACGGCGTACCACAGCTCGACGGTGCCGGCCTGGGCGTCGGCGCGATAGTAGCTCAGGGGCACGCGAAGCAGCGAGGACGCATCGCCGGGTACGGCAATGTTCACAAACTGACCGGGCTTGAGCGCACTTGCAAGCTTGGGGGCCGAGATGACGAGCGAGAAGATGCCGTCGGCGATCTCCCGGTTCGAGACGACCTCGAAGTCGTGCATGCGTGCAGTGGAAGGTGTGGGCATAGACGCTCCAATCCCCCATGCGGTTGCATGGTCCAAACGAACAGAAAGCGCGGCACCGCAAGGGCGCCGCGCACAAAAGCGATAAGGCTATGCTAGCAGATGCAGCCGTCAGCAAGCGTCTGCTTACCGCCGACAAACACATCGGTGGCACGACCGGTGAGCGTGCGGCCGGCAAAACCGGAGTTCTCGGCGCGCGACTCGTAACCGTCCTCGCCAACCGTCCAGGTTGCGGAGGGGTCGAACACGGTCAGGTCGGCGACAGAGCCCGCCTTGACCTGAACCTGGTCGAGGCCCAGGATCTCACGCGGCTTGATGGCCATGAGCTCGACCATGCGAGCCATGCTCATCTTGCCCGTGTTGACCAGCTCGGTGAGCACGAGCGACAGCGAGGTCTCGAGGCCGATCATGCCAAAGGGTGCGAGCTCGAACTCGCGGGCCTTCTCCCACGGGGTGTGCGGAGCGTGATCGGTAACGATCACGTCGACGGTACCGTCGATGACGCCCTGACGGATGGCCTCGGCGTCCTCGTCGGTGCGCAGCGGCGGATTGACCTTGAGCGAGGTGTTGTAGGTCTCGTCCAAGTCGTTCTCGGTCAGGAACATGTGGTGCGGGGTGGCCTCGCAGGTTACCTGGACACCGGCGGCCTTACCGGCACGCACGAGCTCGAGGCCGTGAGCGGTGGAGATGTGCTGGATGTGCAGCTTGGCACCGGTCAGCTTGGCAATCTCGATGTCGCGGGCGATCTGAAGCTCCTCGCCGGCGGCCGGCCAGCCCTCGAGGGCCAGACGGGTCGAGACCTTGCCCTCGTTGATCTGGCCATGGCCGACCAGGTCCTCGTCCTGGCAGTGGCTCATAAAGACCTTGCCGAACATCTTGCCGTAGTCCATGCAGCGACGGAGCATGCCCGCGCCCTGCACGCCGCGACCGTCGTCGGTAAAGGCGACGGCGCCGTGGGCGACCATATCGCCCATCTCGGACATGGCCTCGCCCTTAAGGCCGCGGGTCATGGCGCCCGACGGATAGACGCGGCAGTGACCGACCTCGGCAGCGCGGGACTTGACGAACTCCACGACGGTGCCGTTATCGGTGACGGGATCGGTGTTGGGCATGGCGCACACGCCGGTGAAGCCGCCCTTGGCAGCAGCGCGGGTGCCACTCTCGATGTCCTCTTTGACCTCGTAGCCAGGCTCGCGCAGGTGCACGTGCATATCCACCAGGCCGGGGACGAGATACTTGCCGGAAAGGTCGCGAACCTCGGCTCCCTCGGCGGCGAGGTTCTCGCCGACCTCGGCGATCTTGTCACCGTCGATCAGGACATCGACGACACCATCAAGCTCGACAGACGGATCGACGACGTGGGCATTCTTAAGAAGCAAGGCCATTATCGGCACCTCCAAGCAGCAGATACAGGATAGCCATACGCACGCAGATACCGGCGTAGACCTGCTCCAGGATGACGGAGCGTTGCGGGTGGTCGGCCATATAGGAGTCGAACTCGACGCCGCGGTTGATGGGGCCCGGGTGGCAGATGATCGCATCGGGCTTCATGAGCTTCTCGCGGTCCTTGGTCAGGCCGAAGAGCTTGTGGTACTCGCGAATGGTCGGGAACGGGGCACCTTCGAGGCGCTCCTGCTGCACGCGCAGCATGTAGACGACGTCCAGCTCGGGCAGGACGGAATCGAGGTCGCTCGTCACGTGGTCGCAGCCCAGGACCTCGGGCGCCGGCGGCAGCAGCGTGCCGGGGGCGACGGCGTAGGTCTCGCAGCCCATGATCTTAAGGGCGGGGATCAGCGAGCCGCAGACACGGGAGTGGGAGATGTCGCCGACGACGGCGACCTTCAGACCATGGAAGTCACCCTTGTGCTGCCAAATGGTGTACAGGTCGAGCAGGGCCTGCGTGGGGTGGTTATGCTTGCCGTCGCCGGCGCAGATAACGCTCGCGGGCGAATTCTGCGTGACGATGTAGGGCGCGCCGGCGTGCTTGTCACGCACGACGATGCAGTCGATCTTGTAGGCGTTGAGGGTCTCGACGGTATCGACGAGGCTCTCGCCCTTGACCGTGGAGGTCGAGGAGCCACCAAAGTTGAGGCTGTCGGCCGAAAGACGCTTCTCAGCGAGCTCGAAGGAGCTGCGGGTACGCGTCGAGGGCTCGTTGAACATGTTGACGATGGTCTTGCCCTTGAGCGTGGGGACCTTCTTGATCGCACGCTCGTTGACCTCGGAGAACGCCTTGGCGGTCTCGAGGATGAGCTTAATGTCCTCTTCGGAGTACTCGGTAATGTCGATCAGGTGTTTATGGTTGAACGCCACGGTACTACTCACCTCCCAGCGGCGCGGAGCCCACGTGGGAACCCGGCGCGACGTCGTTAATCTCGACAGCGGTGTGGCCGTCGACTTCCTTCATATATAGGTGCACGTTCTCCTCGTGCGACGAGGGAACGTTCTTGCCGACAAAGTCCGGCGAGATAGGGAGCTCACGGTGGCCGCGGTCAACGAGGACTGCCAGCTCAATACGGCTCGGACGGCCCAGATCCATGACGGCGTCCAGAGCGGCGCGGATGGTACGACCCGTGTACAGGATGTCGTCCACCAGCACGACGCGCTTGCCGTCGACACTGAAGGGAATGTTGGTGGCGTGGATCGCGGGAGCGAAATTGGTAGCGTAGTCATCGCGGTAGAAGCTGATGTCGAGACTGCCGAGCGGAACGTCGACGCCCTCGATCTCCTTGATCTCCTCGGCGAGCTTCTTTGCCAGAAGGTCGCCGCGCGTGACGATGCCGACCAGAGCGAGGTCTTCACAGCCCTCGTTGCGCTCGAGAATCTCGTGCGCGATGCGGGTCATCGCTCGATTGACGGCGGTCTCGTCCATGATGACCGCCTTGGGGGAAGTCGTGCCCATCGATCTCCTTCCTCACATGTCTTGACTGCTGACACAGTCAAAAAAATAGATGCCCGACCGCTCAAAGCGGAACCAGACACCCACAGGAAGGGCTGCTCTTTGGCAGCTATGTAATTCCATGTGGGTATCTCGTACCCCTTTAATGGCCAAGGGATAGTGTAGCCAACCTCAAGCTGAATTGCGAGCATAAATACAGAGCATTCCGTAAACGGAGCCCAATGCTCAATAAACCTATATATATTTGTGGGACGAGCTTGAAAACGCACACACGAGCTGGCATAATCCCCTCTGCTGCACGCAAATCGGATCTACGTCCAGGGCCGTGGCGTGGGCACTATCGCCAAAAGAGAAATATCTCTGTGTAGATTACGCACAGGGAGCTGCTTCTGTGCTATAGTTCAGGCTTGTTTGTTAACGCGACATGTTCGTTTGTCGCCCAAGGAGGGTCAGTTATGTCCAAAGTTTGCGAAGTTTGCGGTAAGCACCCCGTTGCCGGTCGCTCCATCAGCCACTCTCACCGCGTCACCAACCGTAAGTTCCGCCCCAACATCCAGCGCGTGTACGTCGTCGTCGATGGTCACCGTCGCAAGATGAACGTTTGCTCCACCTGCCTCAAGTCCGGCAAGGTTGCGCGCTCCTAAATAAGGTCTTACCAACAAGTACCTCGGACTCTCCGGGTCAAAGACCTCGCGTTCACATAGAACTTACCAAAGGCGCCCTCCCCCACGGAGGGCGCCTTTTTGCACTCATTGGGCACTCATTGGGGACAGACTTGCATGAGTGTTTTCACTCATTGGGGACAGACATGACGCACGCATGCGGCGTCCCGATCGGCTACGGCCCCTATCTCACGCTGCATCCTTCCAGCTTGCAGTAGCCTTGGTCACGCTTGTGGCGCCGATACCGGTGATACGGGCAATTTGCTTGACCGTGAGATGTGCCCGCCTGAGCCTCAGCAGGCAGGCATCGCGTTCGGGGCGTGGCAGGGCCTTGAGCAGCGCAGGATCTATGCTCGGCAGGACTTCGCGCGCAACGGAAAGAGCCTCCTCATCGGGGATCCGCCGGCGCGGAAGAACCTCCACTGACCAGATGCGCCCGCCAACTTTCTTGAGATGCTCGCAATAGCGACGGGAGCCTCCGACAACATCGAGCATAGGGGCCGCATCACAGATGTCAAAGGGATCATAGCCCAGCTGATATGCCTTATAGCTTGACCAGCGGTACGCCTCGAGCGAGTCGAGCACACCTTTCACGAGATTGAGACGAATATAGTCGAGCAGCTGCACCGCCTGCGTGCCTGACTCAACCGCGACCCGCGAATAGCAATTGTCAAAAAGATGCCCCGTTCTTCCCGTTTTCCGATTGAAATACTCATGTAAGTCCGTCCCCCATAAGTGGGGCGATGCAGCAGGCTGATAATTTTAGTTAAAACGCTTCAGTTTATTGAAGCGTTTTAGTGTGCCTTTTACAGGAATCTTACCGTTCGCCGAATAATTTCTTGCTATCATGCAAGGCGTAGGGTAAATCTCCGATCGCAAGGAGACACAAATGGTGAAAAAGTCACCGGAAAACACTACTCCCGCCATCGTGGACAACGTGGAGGCGCTTGAGGCCAAACTCAAATCTATGCGTGAGGCCCAGGCTAAATTCGCTGAGTACACTCAGGAGCAGGTAGACAAGATCTTCTACGAGGCTGCTATGGCCGCCAACAAGGCTCGTATTCCTTTGGCCAAGCTCGCCATCGAGGAGACCGGCCGTGGCGTTCTCGAGGACAAGGTCATCAAGAACCACTACGCCGCTGAGTACATCTACAACGCTTACAAGAACACCAAGACCTGCGGTGTCATCGAGCGCGACGACGCTTACGGCATCACCAAGGTCGCCGAGCCGATCGGTATCGTTGGCGCTGTCATCCCGACCACCAACCCGACCTCCACGGCCATCTTCAAGACGCTCATCTGCCTGAAGACCCGTAACGCCATCATCATCTCCCCGCACCCGGCAGCCGCCAAGTGCACCATCGCCGCCGCCAAGCTCGTTCTCGACGCAGCTGTCAAGGCCGGTGCTCCTGAGGGCATCATCGGCTGGGTCGACAAGCCGTCCATCGAGCTGACCAACATGGTCATGCGCGACGTCGACATCATTCTCGCAACCGGTGGCCCGGGCATGGTCAAGGCTGCTTACTCCTCCGGTAAGCCCGCACTCGGCGTCGGCGCCGGCAACACCCCGGTCATCATCGACGATACCGCGGACATCAAGCTCGCCGTCAACTCCATCATCCACTCCAAGACCTTCGACAACGGCATGATCTGCGCTTCCGAGCAGTCCGTGACCGTCATCGACACCATCTATGACCAGGTCAAGGCCGAGTTCCAGAAGCGCGGCTGCTACTTCGTCAAGCAGGGTGCCGAGATGGAGGCCCTGCGTGCCGCCATGTTCAAGAACGGCGCCCTCGATCACCGCATCCCCGGCATGGCTGCCGCCAAGATCGCCGAGCTCGCCGGCATCGAGGTTCCCGCCAAGACCAAGATCCTGATCGCCGAGGTCACCTCCACCGATCCCGAGAAGGAAGAGTTCTCCCACGAGAAGCTCTCCCCGGTCCTCGCTATGTATCACGCCAAGGACTTCCAGGAGGCCGTTGACAAGGCAGAGCACCTCGTCCTCGCAGGTGGCCCGGGCCACACCGCCTCTCTCTACGTGCACCCGGCACAGAGCGAGAAGATCGCTAAGTTCCAGCACGTCATGAAGGCCTGCCGCATCGTCATCAACACCCCGTCCTCGCACGGCGGCATCGGTGACCTCTACAACTTCGGCATGAAGCCGTCTCTAACCCTGGGCTGCGGCTCCTGGGGCGGCAACTCCGTCTCCGAGAACGTTGGGGTGAAGCACTTGATCAACGTCAAGACCGTGGCAGAGCGCCGCGAGAACATGCTGTGGTTCCGCGCACCCGAGAAGGTCTACTTCAAGAAGGGCTGCACGCCCGTCGCACTCGACGAGCTCGGCACCGTAATGGGCAAGAAGCGCGCCTTCATCGTTACCGACCAGTTCCTCTTCAAGAATGGCAACACGCGTGCCATCGAGGCCAAGCTCGATGAGATGGGCATCGCTCACGACTGCTTCTACGACGTTGAGCCCGATCCCTCCCTGCAGTGCGCACGTCGCGGCGCCAAGCAGATGACGCTCTTCGAGCCGGATGTCATCATCGCCGTTGGCGGCGGTTCCGCAATGGACGCCGGCAAGATTATGTGGATGATGTACGAGCACCCCGAGGCGAACTTCGAGGACATGGCCATGGACTTCATGGACATCCGCAAGCGTATCTTCACCTTCCCCGAGATGGGCAAGAAGGCTTACTTCGTCGCCGTCCCGACCTCTTCGGGCACTGGCTCCGAGTGCACGCCGTTCGCCATCATCACCGACAAGGAGACCGGCATCAAGTGGCCGCTCGCCGACTACGCGCTGCTCCCCAACATGGCAATCGTCGACGCTGACAACTGCATGACCGCCCCGAAGGGCCTCACCGCAGCTTCCGGTATTGACGTCATGACCCACGCCATCGAGTCCTACGTCTCCATCATGGCTTCCGATTACACCAAGGGCCTCTCCGAGCGCGCCGCAAAGCTCGTCTTCGAGAACCTCCCGAGCTCCTTCACCAACGGTGCCAAGGATCCGCACGCTCGCGAGGAGATGCACAACGCATCCTGCATGGCCGGTATGGCATTCGGTAACGCCTTCCTGGGCCTCAACCACTCCATGGCCCACAAGCTCGGCGCTTTCCACCATCTGCCCCACGGCCTCGCAAACGCAGTCATCCTGACCCGCGTCATGCGTTACAACGCCGCCGAGGCTCCTGTCAAGATGGGAACCTTCTCTCAGTATCCTTACCCCAACGCGCTGCACAACTACGCCGAGATGGCTCGTTACTGCGGCATCGACGGCAAGGACGACCGTGAGGTCTTCGAGAACTTCATCACCAAGCTCACCGAGCTCTGCGACTTCATCGGTGTCAAGCACACCATCGCTGAGTACGGCGTTGACGAGAAGTACTTCCTCGACACCCTCGACGAGATGACCGAGCAGGCATTCAACGACCAGTGCACCGGCGCTAACCCCCGTTACCCGCTGATGAGCGAGATCAAGGAGCTCTACCTTGACGCCTACTACGGCCGCGAGCCTCAGGACTACGCCGTCTGCTAGTTTTAGCACGGTTTTTAACGGCGGGGGTGCACGGGTGTTTCACACACCCCCGCCGTCGCTTCTATCGCATCGTTGAAAGGATGCAACCATGCTGCTACCCGATTCCAAGACCGAGCTCGTCCGCCGTGGCAACAAGGTCGTTTACGACCTGGGCGACAAGATCGTCAAGGTCTTTAACGAGACCAAGCCCGTCTCCGACGTGTTCAACGAGGCTTTGAATCTTGCCCGCATCAATGAGTGCGGCATCCGCAGCCCCAAGGCTCTCGAGGTTTCCCAGCTCGAGAACGCCAACGGCTGGGCGCTCGTGACCGAGAAGGTTCCGGGCACTACCCTTGCCGAGAAGATGACTGCCGAGCCCCAGCGCTTTGGTGAGTACCTCGAGATGTTCGTCGACCTCCAGATCGAGATCCACGGCTACACCTCCCCGCTGCTTAACCGTCAGCGCGACAAGTTCGCCCGCATGATCGACAGCCTTGATCAGCTCAATGCCACCACGCGCTACAACCTTCAGGAGCGTCTGGACGGCATGACCAAGGAGTTCAAGGTCTGCCACGGCGACTTCAACCCCTCCAACGTCATCGTCGGCGACGACGGCCAGCTCTATGTGTGCGACTGGGCACACGCTACCCAGGGCTCCCCTGCTGCCGACGTTGCCACCACCTACCTGCTCTTTGCCCTCAACAGCAAGGACCAGGCCGAGGCCTACCTGGAGCTCTACTGCGACCGCGCCGACATGCCCATGCAGGTCGTGCGTCAGTGGACGAGCATCGTCGCCGCTTCCGAGCTCGCTCGTAAGCGCAACGTGAACGATGAGTTCCTGAAGAACTGGATCGACGTCGTCGATTATCAGTAATATCTGAGCGATTTATTTCGCATCGGAGGCACAAAGAAAACCCCGCAGCTCATATGGGCTGTGGGGTTTTTCTTTTAGCGATTGAGCACGACGGCAAGATAAAAGGGCGGCCTCGCATCTCCCCAATCTGGAGAAATGCGAGGCCGTCCCGCATATCGAACTACAAGCGAAATCGTAGATTAACGGCGTGCTGCCTTCACCAGCTCGGCAACCTTGGCGACGACCTCGTCAATCGCCACGTCCTCACGCTCGCCGGTAGCACGGTCCTTGAGCTCCACCGTGCCATTCTTGAGGCCGCGCTTGCCCAGAACGACCTGATACGGGAAGCCCATAAGGTCGTTGTCGGCAAACTTAAAGCCGGGACGCTCGTCACGGTCATCGACGACAACCTCGATACCCTCGGCGCACAGACCCTCGACGATTTGGTCGCAGACGGTAGCGCACTCCTCCTTCTTGGGGTCGAGCGGAATCACCGCGACCTCGTACGGGGCAACGGAGACCGGCCATACGATACCGTGCTCGTCGTTGTGCTGCTCCACGACCGCAGCAAGCGAGCGGGACACACCAACGCCGTAGCAGCCCATGATGAGCGGCTTCTCCTTGCCGTCCTCGTCCATAAAGGTGGCACCCATGGCTTCGGAGTACTTGGTGCCCAGCTGGAACACCTGAGAGACCTCGATGCCGCGGGCAGCAGAGAGCGGCTTGCCGCAGTGCGGGCAGGGATCGCCGGCAACGACGGTCACCAGGTCGGCCCACTCGTCGACGGTAAAGTCGCGCTCGGGGCAGGCGCCGGTAAAGTGATAATCGACCTCGTTGGCACCGCAGGCCCACTGCTTGGACTCACGCAGGCTCTCATCGCAGACCAGGCGAATACCCTCGGGTAGGTTAACCGGTCCGATAAAGCCCTTGTGCAGACCGTAGGTCTGGAGCTCCTCATCGGTCATCATGCGATAGCCCTTGCCAAAGACGTGCTCAGCCTTGCAGTCGTTGAGCTCGTGATCGCCCGGAACGATAGCCACAACCGGCTTACCCTCGGCGTCAATGAGAGCCAGGGACTTGCGCGTGCCGTTCTCGGGGAACCCAAAGAACTTGGCAACAGCCTCGATGGTGCCCATGCCCGGAGTCTTGACCTTGGTGAGTGTGCCGTCGCCGGGGCCCTCGGTCACAACGACCTTGGTGCTTGCAGCCTCGTCATCGGCAGCAAAGCCGCAATCGTCGCAGTAGACCAGCGAAGCCTCGCCGGCGTCGGCCAAAGCCATGTACTCGACGGAGGTATCGCCACCGATCTCGCCGGAGTCGGCGACAACGGGCAGAGCCTTGATGTAGCAGCGCTCGCAGATGTTGGCGTAGGCCTGCTTCATCTTGTCGTACTCCTCCTGCAGACTCTCCTGCGTGGCGGAGAAGCTGTAGGCGTCCTTCATGATGAACTCGCGACCGCGCATCAGGCCAAAGCGGGGACGGAACTCGTCGCGAAATTTATCCTGGATGTGATAGAGATTCACCGGCAGCTGCTTGTAGGAACGCAGCTCGTTGCGGATGAGCGACGTGATAAGCTCCTCATGGGTGGGCCCGAGGCAGAAGCCGTGGTCGTGGCGATCGACGAGGCGCATGAGCTCGGGGCCATAGTCGTCCCAGCGGCCGGACTCGTGCCACAGCTCCGCCGGCTGCAGCGCCGGCATCATGATTTCCTGCGCGCCGATCTTGTCCATCTCGTCGCGCACGATGTTCTCAATCTTGCGGATCGAGCGCCAAGCAAGCGGCAGATAGGAATACAGGCCGGCGGCCTCCTTACGGATCATGCCGGCACGGAGCAACAGGCGGTGGCTGGCGAGCTCAGCGTCCGCCGGATCCTCTTTAAGCGTCGGAGCATAGAGCTTAGACATATACATTGCTCGAGTCATTTACTTCTCCTCAATAAGCTTGTCGACCTCGGCCATAAGCGCGTCGACAATTTGGTCCTCAGCTACTTTACCAATGATCTGGCCGTGCGAAAAGAGCAGGCCCTGACCTCGTCCGCAGGCAACGCCCAAGTCGGCATCAGAAGCCTCGCCGGGGCCATTGACCGCACATCCCATCACGGCGATCGAAAGCGGCGCGGAGTAGTTCTTAAGCCGCTCGGTGACCTCCTCAGCGATGGGAATCAGGTTGACCTGGCAGCGAGCGCACGTGGGGCACGAGACAATCTCGGGACCACGGCGACGCAGACCCAGCGACTGCAAAATTCCCCAGGCGACAGGCGGCTCCTCGACCGGATCGGCCGTAAGCGAGACGCGCATAGTATCGCCAATGCCCTCAGAAAGCAGAATACCCAGGCCCACAGAGCTCTTAATGGTGCCCTGGAGCTTAGTTCCGGCCTCAGTCACGCCCAAATGAAGCGGAACATGGGGGATTTCGCGCGACAGGGCACGATAGGTGTCAAGCGTCGTGGACACGCTATGAGCCTTGGCGGAAAGAACGATATTGGTAAAACCGCGGTCCTCAAAATGTTTGACGAAACGCTCGCTCGACATTACGAGCTTTTCGGGCTGCGAAAGGTCATCGCGTTCGGCGATATCCTGCTCAAGCGAACCCGCGTTCACGCCAATGCGAATCGCGCACCCAGCGGCACCCGCGGCATCGATCACGGCATCGACCTTGGCCCAATCGCCGATGTTGCCGGGATTGATGCGCAGCTTGGCAGCACCGGCCTCAACGGCACCAATGGCGAGCTTATGGTTAAAGTGAATATCGGCAACAATCGGCACCGGAGACTCCGCACAAATCATGCGAAAGCCCTCGAGCGCAGCCTCGGTGGGCACGCTCACGCGCACAACATCACAACCCGCCTGGGCAAGCGCGCGCACTTGCGCAAGCGTCGCCTGGGCGTCAGCGGTATCGGTGCAGGTCATGGACTGAACCACAACCGGAGCGCCGCCGCCTATCTGCACGTCGCCCACAAAAACGGGGCGCGTCAGCTCGCGCGGCAAAGGATGAGACAAAGACAATCCAAACACTCCCCTACAAAATAAATCGAAGGACGTCGGAACGAAGCATATAGACAAACAGCAGCGCAAAGAGCGCGATGCCGACATAGCTCACGATCGTCTGCACCTTAAGCGGCAACTCGCGACCGGCGACCTTTTGGATGATCTCGATAACCAGCTTTCCCCCGTCGAGCGGCGGAATGGGCAGCAGGTTCATAAAGCCCAGCGAAAACGAGATGAGCGCGGCAAACGTCAAGAACGTCGCAGGGCCGGCTGCCGCCGCCTGAGAAGACATGACGCTGATGCCCACAATCGAGGAGGACTGATCGAGTATCTCCATCGTATGCTGCGGCTGCAGCAGGCGCAGCACGCCCTCAGCAGTCTGCTGAACATAGGAGAACGACAAGCGCGCCGACGTAATGGGGTCCAAATGGACCACTTGCGTGGAGGCATAAACGCCCAAACGCTCGTCCTCCTTGAGCGCAACAGAGGTCATAAATTTCTTGCCGTCGCGCTGGTACTCAATGGCGATATCGTCCTGACCGGCAGCCTTGCCGATGGCATCATACACATCCATCCAGCTGGAGCACGACACGCCATCGACACTAAGAATCGTGTCGCCGGCCTCGATACCCGCCTTGGCGGCTATCGAGCCTTCTTCGACCTGACCAATCACATTGCTATCGACCGGCACCGATACGCCGGCGATAGAGTAGATGCTCATAAGCAGCAAAAAAGCCGTCAGGATATTGACGAGAATGCCCGCGAGCAGCATAAAGGCACGCTTGAGAAAACCCTGGCCCAGATAGGTATGCGAACGCTCCTGCTCAAGAAACTCCGAAGCGGCGACCGGCAGCTCCCACACATCGCCCTCGGCAGTCGCATGCTCTCGATCGAACCGACGGCCGTCAAAGGTGGTATATCCTGCAGCGTCGCGCGGCAGCGTCTGGTACCTAACCGGATAGTAGCTGGGTGAAGGCTTCTCCCCTTCCTCGTACCAAGGCGCAATGGAACCCCAGCCCAAAAGGAAGGCACAAGCCTCGAGAACGTCCTCCTCGGGCAGCTCCAGCTCGACGGAAAGGTCTGCAACCGAAACGCGACCATGACGATAGATTGCCGCAAGCACACAGTCGGCGCACGAGACATCGGTCGGGTCCATACCGCAGATAGCGGCATAACCACCCAGCAGCAGCGGCGTCACGCCAAACTTGGTACCGATGCGACGCGACGTATGATGAATGTCAAAGCGGCACGGCAGGCCCAAGAAAAACTCAGTGACGCGCACGCCGCACGCACGGGCCGCCAAAAAGTGGCCGCCCTCATGCAGAAACACGAGGACGGATAGCATCAAAAGGCCCCAAAAGACCGAGGAGAGAACGCTCAGAACAGTATCCATAAAACGAAAAGCAATCCTAACGATTAAGAGCGGGTTGCAGCGAGCACCTCGGCGGCCTTGGCGCGAGCCCACGTATCGACATCGCGAAGCTGGTCAAACGATGCGACCACCTGCGTATCGTGTGCGTCCATGCACGATTCCACGATACGGTCGATATCGGTAAACGTACAGGCATCGTGCAGGAAGGCATCGACGGCAACTTCGTTGGCGGCATTCAGCACACACGGCATGGTGCCGCCCGTTTTGCCCGCACGCTCGGCAAGCGCGAGGCAACGGAACGTCTCCATGTCGGCCGCATCGAAGGTAAGCTGCCCCAACTCACGAAAATCGATTCGAGGCGCCGGAGTATCCCAACGCTCAGGATACGAAAAGGCAAACTGGATGGGAATGCGCATATCGGACGCACCGAGATGCGCCATCACGGAGCCGTCGGCAAACTCGACCATAGAATGAATCTTTGACTGACGCTGAACGACCACGTTGATAAAGTCTAGGTCGCAACCGAACAGATGCATCGCCTCGATACGCTCCAGGCCCTTGTTCATAAGAGTAGCGGAATCGATGGTGATCTTAGCGCCCATGGCCCACGTGGGATGTGCCAGCGCATCGGCGCGTGTCACGCGATTGAGCTCGTCGCGCGTACGGCCAAAGAACGGACCACCCGAGCAAGTGAGCCAAATGCAGTGAGCCTCGCGCGGATTCTCCCCCAGATAGCACTGGTAGATGGCAGAGTGCTCGGAATCAACCGGGATAAGCTGACCCGGCTGCGCCAACGGCATCAGCAGGTCGCCACCGACAACGAGGGACTCCTTGTTAGCAAGTGCAAGACGCTTGTTCGAGGTCAGGGCAGCATGGCTCGCTTCGAGACCGGCGGCGCCCACAATAGCAACAAGCACACAGTCGACATCATCGCGACGTGCGAGCTCACAAACCGCCTGCGCACCAACACCAAGCTCCGTGCCCTCGGGCAGCTCCTGCAGTACAGCGTCCGCACCGTGGGCAGCATCGGCCACGGCAACAGCCGGAACCGAAAACTCACGGGCAAACGCAACGAGCTCAGCGGTACTGGAATTAACGGAAAGCGCCGTCACCTGCAGACGGTCGGCATGTTGACGGCAAACATCGAGCGCCTGGGTGCCGATAGAGCCTGTACAACCCAAAATTGCAACCCGCAGACGCCCATCGGGGCCGTACGTCGTTTGAAACGCCATTACAGCACGCCTCCGATCATCAAAAGCAGCTGCGCGGTAATGCAGCCAAAGATAAGCGAGTCGCTTCGGTCGAGCATGCCGCCGTGGCCAGGAATCAGATTGCCGGAATCCTTGACGCCCACGCCACGCTTGATGCGTGACTCGATGAGGTCGCCGATAACGCCCAGGATGGACACGACCACGCCGCACAGCAGCGCATAGGGCAAGCTCAGCTTATAGAAATGCGTCGCCCACAAAATGAGCCAGATGAGAACCGAGCCCAAGATGCCGCCGACAAAGCCCTCCCAGCTCTTTTTGGGAGAGATCTTGGGGACCATCTTGTGCTTGCCGATACGGCTGCCCACGATGTAGGCAAACGAATCGGAGACCCAGAGAGACGCGCAAACACCCACCGAAAGCAGGGCGCCGGCAAAACCGGGCACGGCATCGCGCAGCAGCACGATGGCCGACAGCATAAAACCGGTGTAGATGGGACCCATGAGTGTCACAGCCACATCGGATATGCGGGTACGCGACGAACAGACATACCAAATACCCACCGCAAGCATCAGAGCAAAAAGCAGGGCATTCAACAGCAGCGAGTCGCCCAACGCCGAGAGCGGAAAGAGCACGGCGGCAGCGATACCCAGGCGCTCATTGGCCACCTTGCCATCGAGCTTCGTCATGCGGAAAAACTCATAGCAGCACAGGCCGCTCATGACGGAGACGAAGATGGCAGTGGGAACGATACCCAAAACCAGGCAGAGAATAAATACGACAGCGTAGACGATACCTGCGGCGGCGCGGGTAATAAAGCCGGCCAACCACGAAGTCGCAGCCGCGCCGCTCTTGGCGGAAGGCGCCTTGGGAGTTGACGCCTTGGGACGATCGGACACGATTAAGCCTCCTCGGTCTTGCTCAGTCCACCAAACCTACGGTCGCGGCCCTGATAGGCCAAAATGGCGTCGACAAGGCCCCAACGATCAAAGTCGGGCCAATAGGTATCGGTGACATAAAACTCGGAATAGGCAACCTGCCACAGCAGATAGTTCGAAAGGCGAAGCTCGCCGGAGGTTCGAATCACAAGCTCCGGATCGGGTAGCCCAGCGGTATACAGGTGCGAAGCAACCATATCATCGTCGATAGCGGCCGGATCGATCTTTCCGGCAGCGGCATCGAGCGCGATCTGACGGACAGCACGGGTGATCTCGGCACGGGCTCCGTAGTTGACGGCAAGTGCCAGCGTCATGCCGGTATGGTCGGCACACTCGGCAAGACCTCGCTCAAAGACATCGCGGGTCTTCTTGGGCAGTGCGGAAATATCGCCCAAAAAGACAACGCGCACGTTTTCGCGCTTAAGCAGCGGCAGCTCATCGATAAACGTCTTAGCAAACAGATGCATTAAAACGTTGACCTCATGCTGCGGACGATTCCAGTTTTCGGTGGAAAACGCATAGGCCGAAAGGACGTCGACGCCCAAACGCACGCATGCGGTAATGATCTCGCGCAGGGAGACGATACCGGCCTTGTGTCCCTCGGTGCGGGCAAGACCGCGCGCCGTGGCCCAGCGACCGTTACCGTCCATGATGCACGAAATATGATGCGGAATCTTATTGAGGTCAAGGTCGGAAAAACCGACGCCCGCAGGGGCGTCGGCAAAGTACTCGACCAGTTTTTTCTCGTCGTATTGCACCTTAGATCTCCATGACCTCGGCTTCTTTTTCCTTCAGAAGCTCCTCAACCTTGGCAACATACTCATCGGTATACTTCTGGACCTTGGCCTGCTCGCGACGGACATCGTCCTCGGTGAGCTCTTCGTCGCGCTCGAGCTTGTTGTTAAAGTCGCGACGGATGTTGCGAATGGAGACCTTGGCCTGCTCGGCATACTCGCGGCACTCCTTGACGAGCTCGCGACGACGCTCCTCGGTGGGAGCCGGGAACGGCAGGCGCACGACGGTACCGTCAGAGTTGGGAGTAATGCCCAGATCGGAAGCGCTGATAGCCTTCACGATTGCGTTGACGAGCGCCTTGTCCCAGGGCTCGATAAGCAGCATGTGAGCCTCGGGGGTCTTAACGGCGGCAACCTGGGTAACCGGCGTGGGAACACCGTAGTAATCGACCGAAATGTCGGACAGAATGTTAGCGTTGGCGCGGCCCGTGCGAACCTTGGAGAAGTTGTGCTTGAGGGACTCGAGCGACTTGTCCATATGGGCGGTGATGTTCTCTGCCATGCTTAATCCTCCTGATAGACGAGCGTGCCGACGGGCTCACCCGAAAGCGCGCGCTTGACGGTGTCCTCGCCATCGATGTTGAGGACCAAAATCGGCATACGGTTATCCTGGCACAGTGCCGTAGCCGTGGAATCCATAACCTGCAGACCGCGGACGAGAACCTCGTGATAGGTAATCTTGTCAAAACGGACGGCATCGGCACACTTGACGGGATCCTTGTCGTAGATGCCGTCAACCTTGGTGGCCTTAATCAGAATCTCGGCACCGATCTCGCAGGCACGAAGAGCCGCGGCGGTGTCAGTCGTAAAGTACGGATTGCCCGAACCGGCAGCGAAGATGACGACGTTGCCCTTGGACAGATGGTTGATAGCGCGGCGACGAATATAGGGCTCGCAGATCTCGTTCATCTGGATAGCGCTCATCACGCGGCAGGGAACATCGTTGTGCTCGAAGGCATCCTGCAGGGCGAGCGCATTCATTACGGTTGCAAGCATGCCCATGTAGTCGGCCTGGGCGCGATCCATGCCACCGGCAGCGCCGGCCATGCCACGGAAAATGTTGCCGCCGCCGACAACGACGCCGACCTCATGGCCAACGGCGAGCAGCTCCTTGACCTGCTTGGCAAGATGGTCGGTAACCTTGGGGTCGATGCCATATTGGCCGTCGCCCATCAGTGCTTCGCCGGAAAGCTTAAGAAGCACGCGTTTATATCGGATGTCGGACAAAGCGATCCTCCTTTAATTAGACTCTCAATATGATAACAAAGGCTTAACGGGGAGCCATGAAAAAGCAGGCTGTGAGTAAAACCCACAGCCTGCTCATTACCAGCTACAAGAGCTTATTTACTCGCCACGGACCAGACGGTCGAACGCAACGACGGTAATGGTGTCACCGAGCTCCTTGGAGACCTGCTCAGCGTACTTCTTGATGGTGAGGGAGCTGTCCTTGATGAACTCCTGCTCGGTGAGCACGGACTGCTTGTAGAACTTCTCCAGACGGCCGACAGCCATCTTCTCCTGGATAGCCTCGGGCTTGCCGGACTCGGCAGCCTGAGCCATGTAGATCTGCTTCTCGTGCTCGACGGTCTCGGCCGGAACCTGATCGCGGGTAGCGCAGATCGGGGCGACGGCGGCAACCTGAAGGGCAACGTCGTGAGCGAAGGCCTTGAAGGACTCAGCCTGAGCGGTCTCGGCCTTCTCGAAAGCAAACTCGACGAGGACGCCGATCTTACCACCCATGTGGATGTAAGAAGCGAGCGCGCCGTTCTCGGCCTTGCGGGCAGCGAAGCGGGAAATCTTCATGTTCTCGCCCATGATGTGAATCATCTCGGTGAGCTCGGAGGAAACGGTCTCCTCGCCCATCGGCTTCTCGAGCAGAGCGTCGACGTCAGCCGGCTCGGTGGTGGCGACAACCTCAGCGACCTTGGAAGCAAAGCCGGTGAACTTGGCGTTGGAGCCGACGAAGTCGGTCTCGCAGGAGAGCTCGAGCAGAGCGCCGGTCTTGCCATCCTCGGAGACGAACGCGGCGACAGCGCCCTCGTTGGTCTCACGGCCAGCCTTCTTGGCAGCCTTGGCGAGGCCGTTCTTGCGCAGAACGTCGACAGCGGCGTCCATGTCGCCGTCAGCCTCGACGAGAGCCTTCTTGCACTCCATCATCGGGGAGTCGGTCATCTCGCGGAGCTGCTTGACCATAGCGGCAGTAATCTGGGCCATTGTGGTTCCTTTCAAAGAGATGAAAAAGACTTAAATAGGACTGATTTACTCGGCCTTGGGCTCAGCGGCCATCTCGGCCTCGGAGACCTGCTCCTTGCCGGAGCCAGCGAGGCAGGCGTCAGCCATGAGCTCGCACATAAGGGTGACAGCAGAGATAGCGTCATCGTTGCAGGGGATGCCGTACTCGACCTCGTCGGGATCGGAGTTGGTGTCGATCAGGGCGACGACGGGGATGTTCAGGCGCTGGGCCTCCTTGATGGCGTTCTCCTCGCGCTTGGTGTCGATGACGAAGAGAGCCTGGGGCAGACCCTTCATGTCGCGGGCGCCACCGAGGTTGGTCTGGAGCTTGGTGAGCTCCTTGCCGAGAACAGCCTGCTCCTTCTTGGGGAGCACTGCCATGCGGCCGTCCTCGACCATGGCCTCAAGCTCCTCCATGCGGTTGATGCGGGAGCGGATGGTGACGAAGTTGGTCAGCATGCCGCCGAGCCAACGCTGGTTGATGTAAGGCATGTTGGCGCGCTCAGCGGCGTTCTTAACGGCCTCCTGAGCCTGCTTCTTGGTGCCGACGAACAGCACGTTGCCGCCCTTGGCGACGTTCTTGACGAAGGTGTAGGCCTGGTCGGCGTCGAGGATAGTCTGCTTGAGGTCGAGGATGTAGATGCCGTTGCGCTCACCGAAGATGAACGGCTTCATCTTGGGG